>CAYNLE010000038.1:9449-21988 GCA_964397975.1 uncultured Verrucomicrobiales bacterium
GGATTAAATGCTATTTTTCGCTTTGCAAGTTTCGGTGAATGCATTACTGAACCGCTCCACTTGCGTCAGTTGTGAGTGATTTGATTATGGTGACTGTAGCTCAGTGGTAGAGCCCCGGATTGTGATTCCGGTTGTCGCGGGTTCGATCCCCGTCAGCCACCCCATTTTCTCTATTGTTGCCTCGCAGCGTGATTTTTTGTATTACTTGAGTTACTAGTTACGTTAATATACAAAATATTGATATCGTCATGGAGAAGTTTGAGCAATTATTAGATTATGATTTTACTGATAGATCTTTACTAGAAGTAGCTCTTAAGCATCCTAGCTTATCTTATGAGTCTAAGAAAAAAGGGACTGATAATCAGCGTTTAGAATTTCTCGGAGACGCAGTGCTCCAGCTGATACTTACAGAGAAGCTTTATAAGTTATTTCCATCTTTTCCGGAAGGTCAGTTAACTAAGCTAAGAGCGCGCTTAGTGTCGCGTGTGGCATTAGAGCAATACGCGGTTAGTATAAATTTGGGGGATTACCTCCTTATGAGTAAAGGTGAGGAGGTATCAGGTGGTAGGACTCGCGCGTCTACGTTAGCAGATGCCTTTGAGTCCATTTTAGGCGCTATTTACTTAGATGGTGGCATGGGAGAGGCTGAGGTCTTCATTACGAAGATTTGTCAAAAATGGATTACTCAGGTTGAAGAGTCACCTGATGATAGAAACCCGAAGGGGCAGCTTCAGGAGTTACTTCAGTCGATTGCTAAAAAAGCACCTGTTTATGAGGTTCTTGAGGAAACTGGGCCAGATCACGATAAGTTATTTAAAGTGAAAGTTACTTGGCAGGGTCAGTTGATGGGAAATGGTGAAGGAAATAGTAAAAAGTTTGCTGAGGCTCAAGCGGCATTGGACGCTCTGAAGTATAAGCGCTGGGAAAAGGTGGCGTCTTAGCCTCTTAAAAAGGTGAGGACGGCTACTTTATGGGCGCCCGCATCGAGTAATGTTTTTGAGCACTCGTTGGCTGTAGATCCTGTAGTGAAGACGTCGTCGATGAGAATAATGTGTTTGTTTTGAATGTTTTTTTTGAGCCTTTGTCGGACACGGAAAGCATCTTTTAGATTAGTCAGTCGCATCGCACGGGTGTAACTTGTTTGGGTTTGAGTATATTTAGTTCTTTTTAATGCATTAAGAACATGAAGCTCAGGTTTAAGTTTACTTATTTGATACGCGATTTCCTGAGATTGGTTAAACCTTCTCCAGTTATATCGGCGCCAGTGCAGGGGGACGGGGATCAGGATGCCATCATGAATGTATGGGTGAAACCGGGTGTCGTCTAAGCCTGTGAGCGTTAGCTCTGCGATGTCTTTTGATAGATGGATTTGTCGCTTGTATTTGAAATTATGAACAAGCTCCAAAGTAGATTTGGTGCCGCGGTAACCTGCGCGAGCAAAGTCAAAAGACAGCTTTCTTTTGTGGCAGTTAGGGCAAGTGAAAGATTTTGTTATAGCCCCATCATAGGCTTCTCCACAGGTTTGACAGTATGGAGGTTTTATTGGTGGCATTGTCTGTATGCATGGTGAGCACAAATTGATGCCGTGAGTTAGCGGACGTTCACAAATTTGACACATCGCAGGGTAAATGAAATCTAAGAGCCGCTGCTGAATTTTTCTCACATACAGTAGTCTCTAATAATATTCTAGTGACGTCAATGTTGTCTTATAGAATCTAAATATCAGCCTTTCCATTGTTTAGGATTTGTGAGAATCATTTACTGTGAATACGAGTATTAAGTTAATCCATGATGACTGCGTAAAAGGTATGCAGTCCCTGGAGGCTGAATCAGTAGATTTAGTGGTAACTTCTCCGCCATATAACTTAGGGGTGAATTATGATACATATAAGGATAAAGGAGATCGGGAATCATTTGTAGAATGGTGTAATCTCTGGATAGCAGAAGTGAAGCGTGTGATGAAAGATGACGCTTCATTTTTTCTTAATGTGGGGTCGGCTCCAGCTAATCCCCATTTGCCCCATCAGCTTGCCCTAGCCCTTACAGAGGGTGAGGACGCCCTGTTTACTCTGCAAAATACATTCCATTGGATTAAGTCGATCAGCATCGAGACTCGTGCAGGTGAGTTAGTGAGTGCTGGTCACTTTAAACCTATTAATAGCAAGCGCTATGTAAATGACTGTCATGAGTATATTTTTCATTTAACAAAAACAGGCACGGTCCCTCTTGCTCGTAAGGAAGCTGGGGTTCCGTATGCCGATAAATCTAATATAACACGCTGGAGTGGTGCGGAGAAAACGGATAAACGCTGCCGTGGTAATACATGGTTCCTTCCTTATGATACCATTAAGAATAAATCAAAGGATCGCCCGCACCCAGCTACATTCCCAGTGGCTTTAGTTGAGCAGTGTATTCGTATTCACGGTAAGGGCGAGGAGACTGATTTGTTAGATCCGTTTAATGGTATCGGAACATCTGCTCTGGCAGCGTGTCGGATGAATATTTCATCATATATAGGTTTTGATATTGATGAAGGGTATTTGGATGTAGCTCGGGCTCGCATAAGTAATGAGCAGAATGCTTAAGAACATTTATTAGAGTAGATGAAAGAATGTCCTAAATTAGCTTTAGCTCCGATGCAGGCGGTGACGAACCTCCCGTTCATGCGTGTTATGCAGAGAATGGGTGGGCCTGATTATTATGTAACGGAATATTTCCGAGTACATGAAAGGTATCATTTGGAAAAAAAAATACTTCGAAGTATTACAGAAAATAATACAGGGAGGCCTATTTACGCTCAGCTGATAGGGCAGGATGTTGATGCTCTAGTTCGGGTTTCAAAAGAACTGGCAAATTATCCTATAGCTGGAGTAGACCTTAACCTAGGTTGCCCAGCTCCTGTCGTTTACCGAAAAGATGCAGGTGGAGGGCTACTCAGAAAGCCAGAGCATATGGAGCGTATCATAGCTGCGATGCGTGATGCGATAGATGGTAAGTTTACGGTGAAGACACGGGTTGGCTTCGAGTCAGAAGAGGAATTTTCAAACTTACTAGAAATTTTTAATCGGTATGAAATCGATTTACTAACTATTCACGGCAGAACGGTGAAAGAACGTTACAGTACCCCTGTTCATACTGACTGTATCGCAAGGGCTGTGGAGCAGATGAATTGTCCCGTGGTGGCGAATGGTAATGTAGTCGATGTTCCTACAGGCCAAGGGATGGCTGAGAAAACGGGAGCTTATGGGCTGATGGTTGGACGAGGTGCTATCAGAAATCCATGGATATTTGATCAGCTCAGAGCTGCGTATGCTGACCAGGAGCTGAAGAGAATACTAAGGTCGGACTTATATCGATACATTATGGATTTATATGAAGAGGTAGCTTCTTTTTCAACCAACTACGAGCCGGACAAGCACGTTCAGAGGATGAAGAAGTATATCTCTTATATTTCGCAAGGGGTAGATGATGAATTTGAATTTTTAATTCGCCGAGCTAAGACGGTAGCTGAGTTTATGGATATATGTAAGGGCTCACTAGATAATCAAGAACCTGTGCCTGGGCATCCTCCAGAGGATTCAAAGATTTTCTGTGGCTTCAGTGCATTGCGCTTATAGCCAATACATGTTAACTATTTTCTTGTGAGTAAAAAGGGTCAAACATCACCGCTGATTAAAGTTCGAAATGTACATCAATATTTTGGGGAGAATCATGTGTTACGAGGAGTAGATCTAGATATTTTTCATGGAGAAACACTTTGTTTACTGGGCACGTCTGGAGGTGGTAAAAGTGTTTTAGTCAAACATGTCTTAGGCTTAATGCAGCCTCATAGTGGAACGGTAGAAGTGGATGGGCTTGATATTTCTAACATGAAAGAGCGAGAGCTAGCTTCAGTGAGAAAAAAAATGGGGATTATGTTTCAGAATGGAGCACTTTTTGACTCGATGAGTGTTGCTGAGAATATTGCTTTTCCACTTGTGGAAGAAGGGATCAAAAATGGAGAAGAGCTAGGTCGCCGTGTCTCGGAAGTTCTTGAAATTGTCCGCCTTCCTGGACAGGAAAGTAAAATGCCATCGGATCTTTCTGGAGGAATGAGGAAGCGTGTAGCCTTGGCGCGTGCGATTATAGACCGCCCTGCTTGTATTTGTTATGATGAGCCGCATGCAGGTTTAGACCCAGTAACCGCAGACACCATAGACAAGCTTATTAAGAGGCTTCAGAGTGAGTTTGATATTGCGAATATAGTCATTACCCATGAGCTGCGCAGTGTTTTTAGAATCGCTGACAGGATTGTTTTTATGAAAGATGGTCAGGCATACTGGCAGGGTTCACCTGATGAAATGAAGAACAGCAAAGATGAAACTATAGTAAGCTTTCTATCAGGGAGTGATGGTGATGGCAAAGGGTGGGACTGATTTGGCGCTGTTTAAGAAGTAGTCGATGACTTCTTTCTTAAATTCTTCACTGTGACGGCGGTATGTTTTTGTCATGTTGGTTTCCTTGGCCGATAGTGATCAATTAGGAGGCCTGCTAGCTAGGATTTTGGGGAAGCTCAATGTAATTGCTTCTTGCAACCTAGGGTAATCAGTACGATCTTTAGCCCATGCCAATGCGGGATACAAAAAGGGAACAACTAGCTGGGTTATTCGTGCTCATAGGACTTGTCCTATTGGCTGGGCTTATCTTGCAGTTTGGTCGTTTTGGAGATCATTTATCAGGGAGTTATTCTCTGTATATAAAGTTTGATAATACAGAAGGGGTCATCAAGGGTAGTGAAGTATTATTCCGCGGTGCAAAGGTCGGTAGAGTATCCCATGATCCAGAGCTTTTTATAGGTAAAGACTCTAGTAGTGTACAAATGCAGCTTAGTATTAAAGATAGTATTCGTATTCCTGAAGGATCAGAGTTTTACATTAGCTCCGCAGGTTTTATCGGAGATAAATACATAGAAATAAGCCCCCCTGAGAATGTTACAGGTTCGTTTTACCAAGCAGGAATGAGCGTAGAAGGTGAGGGCTCGTCAGGGTTAGATGCTCTGCAGTCTGATGCAGAACGAATCACCAGTGATTTAAAAGAAATCACGGAGCAGGCCAAAGTCACACTTGATAAAGTGAATACAGCGCTCGACTCAGTGACCAGAAGCAGTAATGAGCTGGAGGTAAGTTTTGGACGTATTAATAAAGGTTTTTTATCTGAGGCTAATAGCGATAAGGTAGCGGCTGTTCTAGCTAACTTCGAAATGACGAGTAATCATGTAAAAGTAGCCTCTCAGCAATTAGAACCGACTATTCAGGATGTTAGGCTGATTGTGGTTGACGCTAAAGAAGCTATTAATGAGGCAAAGGCTACCGTTGCTAAAATCCGTGACGGCAGTGATGGCGTTATAGATAAGCTTCCAGGTGCTATATCAAGTATCAAGAATGCAGCTACAAAAGCAGAGCAGACTATGACAAAGGCAGAGCAAACTATGGACGCTCTCCAGAAAAAAGACAGCTTAGTAGGTGCACTGACCCAGGATGAGGAAACTGGTGAGAACACGAAAGAATTTATTAAAAATATCAAACGTTACGGTATCTTAAGGTATCGTGATGATGAATCCCCAGAAACAAATGACCCTCGTAATAAATTTAGGGGGTCACGTCGTTAGTAGTTTATAACTTTGTAAAATTGTATGACAAAGGACGAAGAGCCTAAGATATATTTTCTGCCTAATTTGATGACAGCAGGGAATCTTTGCTGTGGTTTTTTTGCAGTATTAACTATTTTTAAAGGGATGAATATGGAGGCATTTTCTGATGCTTACCTTTATTATCAAAAAGCTATTTTATTGATTTTTGGTTCCTGCTTATTTGATCTGCTGGATGGCAGGCTGGCACGTATGGGGGGCCAAGAGTCACCGTTCGGGCAAGAGTTCGATTCATTAGCTGATTTGGTTTCTTTTGGAATGGCGCCGGCGCTATTGGTATCGAAAGCCGTGCTTTTTAACCTAGAAGGTCAGATTGGCTGGGTAATTGCATTTATTTACCTGCTATGTGGCGCGATACGTTTAGCGCGATTCAACTGTCTGGCAAATATGCCAAAGAAAGAAAACGCTTCCATGGACTTTCTAGGGATCCCCATCCCTATGGCAGCCGGCTTTATAGCATCAGTTACATTTTTACTTATTGATTTTAGTAAAAATGATAAGGGCAGTAATCTTGGGGTGTGGAACTATGTGCTGGGTTTGGCGATGATTGGCCTATCTGCATTAATGGTGAGTAATGTGAGGTATCCGAGTTTTAAGAAAATAGACTTTCAGACGAGAGGGAATGTCGTTGCTCTAATCGCTGGTTCACTATTCATTGTCCTTCTGCTGAATGAACAGACGCGTTGGTATACACCCACCATCGTTTTCTCTCTTTATTTAGTCTATGGCTTAGTTAGACCTGTAATATCAAAGCGTTGGAGAAAAAGTTTTGAAGAAGCTGTAGATGGCTCTTAGCTTATTGTTTAATCTGTGAGATATCTGTTGACTCATAAATGGGGCTGCGTAGATTGAACCCAATATATAACCCTACTTTAACTTTGCTGAATAACCTTCGTAAATATAGATTAAGCTTTCATCATAGTAAATTGCTGAGCCAATTATTTACCTGTTTTTTGATTCTTTTTTGCACAGTTGAAGTTGCTTCTGCGCGTAAAGTGTCTCGTGTCATCGTTGATGCTGGTCATGGCGGGCGTGATAGTGGAGCCGCTAGAGGCAGCACTCATGAGAAGGACTTAGCTTTAAAAGTAGCTTTACGGGTAGAAAAATTACTTAAGAGTAAAGGGATGCCTGTCACGATGACACGCCGTAGTGATAAGTTTATTTCGTTAAACGGTCGTGCTGAAATAGCGAACCGTTACGAAAATGCTATTTTTGTTAGCATTCACTTTAATGCTTCTAGAAGTAATCGCCTGACTGGTGTGGAAACGTATTACTATGGTGGAGATGGGCAGAAGCTAGCTGCTCATGTCCATTTACGCATGCTAAGCGCTCTGTCTCCTCGAGATGGTAAAACTCGTAAGAGACAAGATTTAGCTGTGCTTAATAAAACCAAATGTCCAGCTATCCTGGTGGAGTGTGGCTATATTAGTAATTATAGTGAGCGCTTGAAGTGTAGAACATCTTCTTATCAGGAGAAGTGTGCTAAGGCTATTGTTGATGGGATTTTTGCGTATAAGAACTTTAAGTAAGCTAAGGAGCTCAATCCGTAACTAAGGTATGAGACTAGCGTCTGAGCTCTAGTTTATCCAATAGTTTTTGATGGATACCATCGAAGCCGCCATTACTTAAGACAGCTACAGTGTCCCCATCTTGGCATTGCTCAGAGATCAAGTTTGTGATGTCGTCTACAGTTTCACAATACCAGCACTCCGTTCCTGAGCTTTTCACATCGTTTACTAACTTCTGAGGGTCTAAGCGGTCTGCTTCAGCTACTTTTTCAGGGTCCGGAATAGCGGGAACGATCGCTAAGTCAGCTTTGCTGAGAGCTGCGGCTAGCTCATCTTGGAAAATATTACGGCGAGTGGTGTTCGAGCGAGGTTCAAACGCGACCCATAAGCGTGAGTCTGGATACTGTTGACGTAAACTATCGATAGCTAAGCCAATAGCAGTGGGGTGGTGAGCAAAATCATCGATGACTCGAACACCACCAGCTATTCCGCGAACTTCCTGTCTACGTGCAATACCCTGAAACTCTATAAGCCCTTTACGAATCACATCAGTTGAGAAACCAGAAAACCTAGCTGCGCAGATTGCCATGGCAGCATTTCTAACGTTGAATTCACCGGCCATAGGGAGTGTGTATGACTCTCCGTCGAGTGTGAACTTGGTCTGTTCACTTAGGTATTCTATATCTGTTACTTGTAAGTCACAGCTTGCTCCTAGTCCTACAGTGGTTACGGGAGCTGGCGAGTTAGTTGATATTTCTATGCTGCTAGGGCAGTCGCCGTTGACATATGCCATGCCATTACGTGGGACAATATTGAGTAATCTCTGGAATGTAAGCTTGATCTCGTCCAGTGAGTCATAGATATCAGCGTGATCAAATTCGATATTGTTGACGATGACAACCTCTGGAAGGTAGTGCAGGAACTTAGAGCGTTTATCAAAAAAGGCAGTGTCATACTCGTCACCTTCTAAGACGACAAAGTCAGAATCAGTAAATGCGGCACCTTTACCTAAATTCCGTGGAATGCCGCCAATCATGTGGCTAGGGTCTACACCTGCACTTTTAAGTAACCACGCGAGCAGTGAGCTAGTCGTTGTTTTCCCGTGTGTGCCACTTACCACTAAGTTACGTTTACCTCTGAGGAAGTGCTCCTTTAAAATTTCAGGTAAAGAGACATAGAGAAGTTTTCTTTCTAGAGCAGCTTCAGCCTCAGGGTTACCACGGCTGATGGCGTTTCCTACGACGATGATTTCAGCACTTTCAGGTATGTTTTCCGCCTTGTATCCTGAAAATATCTGCACCCCTTGTTCTTCCAGGAATGTAGACATAGGTGGATATACATTTTCGTCAGAGCCTGTAACAGTAAAGCCTTTTGCCTGCATCGCTGCAGCTGCGGAGCCCATCGCGGTTCCGCAAATTCCTATAAAGTGAACGTGTTGCATAAGTAAAATAAGAGTGGGGCTATTAGAATGTAGGTGCAGAGATAGTGCCGCTGCGTAGTTGCTCAGAATGAGCTTTGAGTATTTTATTTGCTACGCCACTGACCATTTGCTCGAGTAGTAGGCGAAGGTGGCTACCCTCTCGGTAGTCAGCTGGAGCGATGTGCTTGACGCGGTCAGCTTTGTTGCAGAGCTGGTAGCATTTACGAAAGCTCCGTCTTGATGGGTCATTGGGGTTGTACACCGCGATCGCGTTGCCTCCGTTTTTACGCATGACGGTAAAGCAGGGGACATCTGTAGGTCCGTCACCTACATAAATCATATTCTCAAAGGGCACTGGGCGGAGCTCGTGAGGTAGGTGGTCGTTGACATCCTCTTGATGGCTTAGCAGGCCTTTATTGATGCGGAAAAGGTATTGAGTTTTTGTGGTGTGAGAGATCGTCCGCTTTGAGTAGCGAATGTGACCTTGTTCATCTTCTCCGAATTCACATCCGTAGATGGCTTTGAATTCGTCACGGAAACTACTGCCTTCTAGTAAGGCTTTCAGTCCAGAAGAGACGATGTAAAACTCGATAGTAATATCGTGAGCATGATGCTCAGGTGTTAAGCATTGCTTTCTAAGCCCATCAAAAATTTCAGTAACACCTGGGAAGAATGTTAGGTTTTGGCCTAGCTCGGTAAGTCGAGCATTCGACACTTGATCCATTTCTAAGTAATCAAGTAGGCACTGCATATAGGCTAGTTCACCGTCCCAGCCTTTATCCGTTACTAGCTTATTACACTTGTTCCAGAAAGACTCTGGGGTGATACCAAACTCTGGAAAAATGACATCGTCCTGCATGTAGTTAGGACTGAGTGTCTGATCGTAGTCAAATACGAGAGCGATCGTGTTTTGTGGTATAGCCATGTGAAGGTGAAGCGAGCTTAGACTCGGTAACGCAAATAGGAAACCAATTGAAAGGGCTGACAGCAAGCTCGAAAAAACCGCAATACCTGATTAGCTTTATTTAAGCTAAGGGTATTACGGTGTAAGTTAACTAAAACGTGGTATGACTAGACGCTTAGATCTTTAACAGATCCTTCAGCAGCATTTTTTGCTACAGAGGCAATACCGTTTTTAAGCCCAGAGGCACTCTTATACATTTGGCTTTGGCCGATGATTTGGCCATTACCTGCTTTAAGGACGAAGTACTGTTTATCATTTGAAGATTCCTTGATCTCAAATTTAGATTCGTCTTGTGAATTAGTCTTTACGGATTCGACTCCATTTTCACAGCCAGCTTTGTCTTTGTAAGCCTGACCAGTTAAAATGATTTCGCCATTTTTCGCTTTGAGGCGGAAATGAAACTTTTCTGTTTTTTCGCTTTGGTATATTTCAAACATAATTCGGGTAGTAGTTGGGTCAGTAGATACGTTATTTTTAATATCTACTTAATACATGAGCCAAAATACGGTTAGTGTAAATGAAGAATACTAGTTACTTAGAAGCCTTACTTGTTGGCATCAAGTATAGCATTCCATTTGGTAAGATTGTCTTTCTGCGCAGCGAATAAAGCGTCAGTGTTATCAATGACTTTGATAGTCTTGATAGTATCGCCACCTCTGATAGCGTTTACAACGTCCATGCCCTCAGTTACTTTACCATAGACAGTGTGTTTGCCGTCGAGCCAAGCCGTTGCCTGGTGAGTGATGAAAAACTGTGAGCCATTTGTTTTTGGACCTGAGTTTGCCATAGAGAAAATACCACCTGAGTTATGCTTGAGGTCATTTTTGAATTCATCGTCGAACTTATATCCAGGGCCGCCTCTTCCTGTACCTTGAGGGTCTCCCCCTTGTATCATGAAGTTAGGGATCACACGGTGGAACTTTAGTCCGTCGTAGTAACCGCGTTTGGCCAAGTTAAGGTAGTTAGCTGCTGTCATAGGCACTTTAGATGCGTAGATGACGGCTTTGATTTCACCTTTGTTAGTAGAGAGCACGATATTGATATCAGTTACTTCACTAGTAGCAGCTTTTGTTTCTTCTTCTGCGAAAGCTGAGATGTATCCCATTACTAGGGCTGTTATGGTCATTAATGATTTTTTTATCATGTGGAAAATTAGGCATTGAAAGCCTTTGAATGCAAAGAAAAAATAATGGCTAGGCGTTGGCTGGGGTTATTCCCCCGGGTTTGCCAAGTAGGACTACTTTTTAATTTTGCCATAGAGAGAATAAGCATTTTGTATTTTTCAATGCATGAGTTATAAGCTCCCTCATGCAGAAACACCAGTGGAGAGAAGAGGATGAAACGGGTAAGCGCTACTTCCGCGCTACATACCATTCTGGTGAGTGGAAGCTATATTCTCAGTATAAAGACGAGGAAGAGTGGACGGCCCACGAGCCTATCCCTGATGATTTATTGGAAAAGATGCGCGAGGTTATGTGGAACAAATACCAGCGTGGTAGATGCCCACATAAGCTTGTTACCAAGATTGATAAAATGCTTGGTAAAGAGGAATAGGCTATTCGTGATAACTCATAGAGCCTCTTGCTGAGTAAGAAGTTAGTTACTCATCTCGGAAAAGCTCATTAAACTTAATGGCTTCATTTCCTACGATGGCAGCAGTGCCGAGTAGAGACTCTTCTGTTACCGTCCTAGGAACTTGTGCTGCTGGTCGAGCTAGCCCCATGATGAGTTGGCCGTAATTCTGTGCGCCACCTACATGTTGCAGCAGTTTGAGGGAGATATTACCAGCATCGAGATTTGGGAATACTAGAACGTCAGCAGGTGGTTTGGCTGAGCTATTTGGCTTTTTGATACCTGCAGCTTCAGGGACGAGTGCTACATCAGCTTGGATCTCACCATCGATCATCATATCAAGGTGAGCTTTACTTGCTAAATCTCTAGCGAGCCCTTTTGCTGCAAAAACTTTTTTAGCGGAAGCTGTGCTAGAACTGCCTTCTGTAGAGTGGCTGAGGAGGGCGACGCGTGGTGGTCGCCCTAGAAAGTGGTAGGCGAGCTTCCCTGTTTCCATGGCAATGGATGCGAGCTGCTGAACATCTGGTTCGGGGATGACACCGCAATCAGTAAGAAATAAAATACCGTCACGCCCAAAGTTAGGAAGGTGTGGTGCTACCATAATCATCGCCCCGAAGACTTGAGGCACATTTTTCAGCGGTTTAATGATATTAATAGCGGCACGAAATACGGATGAAGGGATCGACATGTTCCCTGCGACCATGCCGTCGGCGTGACCATATTGAATCATCATACATGCAAAGTTGTACGGACGAATCATCATTTCTTGAGGATCTACGATGACTTTATTTTGAAAACGAGCTGTCTTCTTTAGTCGGTTACAGAAGAGTGGTAGATCAGATGAGTGAGCAGGGTCGATCACGCTGATAAGCTCCATGGAGATTTCAGCCTCTTCCGCCATGCCGTATATTTTTTGTCTGCGTCCCAGTAGAATGGGGGCACCTATTTCCATTTCTACCATTCTAGCTGCAACTCTCAGGACTCTGATGTCCTCGCCGTCGGCAAAAACAATACGCTTTGGCTGTAATTTAAGAGCTTTATACAGCTGAGAAGTGAGAGTATTAGCCTCAGGGAAAGTGAAATCTAATGACATGATTTTTATTTATAAATGCTTCCGAGTATAAGTTCCGGCACTTTACTTTCGACAACATGAAGGTAGATAAAATTTAGTACGAAACGCAAGGTTCAATTTTATGCATATTCGCCAAAAAAGGCTTAACTGGTTTTGAGGGGTGAAGTTTCTTAATGGCGGGATTGCAGGGATGGGCTTGAAGTATGAAAAAGGTCTCGTCGAAAATACCATTGAACTTTACCGAGAGTTTTCCCCTAAACTCACTACATTGTCTGAAAATCAAAATCTTTACCGTGAGGCTCAGGATGAAATTAACA
>CAYNLE010000039.1:0-20795 GCA_964397975.1 uncultured Verrucomicrobiales bacterium
GCAGCACGGCTTTTTTCCAGCGCATTATAAAAAGGAATATTACGACCAATACGATGGCTAGTAATAAGAAAACCTGTCAATTTTCTATCTATATTGAAATTAAGCCCGTTTGTAAGTGTTAACTTATCAGTTTAGGTGCTTAGAGGTTATTTGGACACCGTGGTCAGAGGTGAGATTGTGTTTTTCTCTTAGCTGAGCTTCTTTTCCGTGGTCGATAAACTCGTCGGGCCAACCAATTCTTTCTACAGGTGTATCCACCTTTGAATCGTTTAGTAGTTCAATGACGCTCGCGCCAAATCCGTTCTTAAGAACGTGATCTTCTAAGGTAAGAACTACTTTACACTTAGTAGCGTATTCTATGATTAACTGTGCATCGAGAGGCTTGATGAAACGTGGATTAATAAACGCTACTGAGTGCCCTAAAGCTTCTAGCTTTTTCTTTGTTTCCATGGCGATTTCATACATGTGCCCGAGGCATATGATCACAATATCCTGACCATCCTGAAGGACTTCACCTTTTCCTATTTCTAGTAATTTAGGAGTTTCTTTAACAGTAGCACCTATACCCGTCCCACGAGGATATCGAATGGCTGTTGGGCCATCTTCGTAGCTCGCCATGGTCCATAGCATGTCTACAAATTCATCCTCATTGATAGGCTGCATGTGAATGATATTCGGTACAGCTCTGAGGTATCCGATATCAAAGAGCCCGTGGTGAGTAGGTCCATCGTCACCAGATAATCCAGCGCGATCCATACATAGCCTAACAGGTAGGTTTTGTAGGGCCATATCGTGCATGATCATATCAATTGCACGCTGCATAAATGTTGAGTAAACAGCGAAGAATGGCTTTAAGCCCTGACTAGCATGACCACAGGCAAAGAGCGCTCCGTGCTCCTCAGCTATACCAACGTCAAAGTAGCGTTCTGGGATTTCTTTTTTGAAAATCTCAAGCTTCGTGCCTCCTGGCATCGCCGCTGTTATAGCGGTTATTTTAGGATCTTTTTTAGCGAAATTAGTGACAGATTTGCCGAAAATTTCTGAATAGGTGGGGGAATTACCAGAAGCGGTCGATCCGTCTTCTATTTTGTATGTCCCAAGCCCGTGAAATTTCCCTGGGTTTTCCAGTGCAGGCTCGTAGCCACGACCTTTTTCAGTAATGATATGGAGAATAACAGGTTCGTTTTTCTCTTTTAAGTGCTTAAAGGTGCGGATGAGTAGAGGTAGATTATGACCATCGATAGGACCATAATAACGTAGACCAAATTTTTCAAAGATGACATTGGGTAGAATGAGGTTTTTTGTGTTTCTTTCCACCTTGTGGGCAAATTTCCGCACGGTTTCTCCTCCTACTTTACTGACAAATTCGGAGGCCTTCTCTCTGACTGCTGCGTAAGTTTGATGTGTCTGAAGGGCGTTAAAGTATTTAGCTAAAGCTCCTACATTTTTATCGATTGACCATTCGTTGTCATTGAGGACAACAATGAGTTTTTTCGTGCTTTCAGCGACATTATTAAGAGCCTCGAGAGTGGGCCCACAGGTAAAGGCCGCGTCACCAGCAACGGCTACGACATGGTTATCATCACCCTTGAGATCGCGGGCAGAAGCCATACCTAAAGCAGCTGAAAGAGCAGTGCCCGCATGTCCGGCACCGTAGCAGTCATGTTCAGACTCGGTGCGTAAAAGAAAACCGTTTAGACCGCCTGGAGTTCGTATCGTATGAATGCTGTCAGCTCTGCCTGTTAGCATTTTATGAACATAGCCTTGATGGGATACATCAAAGAGGAACTTGTCGGTAGGCGTATCAAAGACTCTGTGTAGAGCAACGGATAGCTCTACAACTCCTAGATTAGGCCCTAAGTGTCCTCCAGTAAGTGAAAGCGAGTGGATAAGGGTGTGCCTGATCTCGTCGCATAGATCGGCCAGTTTATCGCTAGGGAGCTGTTTAACGTCATCAGGTCCCTTGATTTCAGATAAAAGCGCAGGAAGCTTAAAAAAGCCTGATTTCGTCGTCATTATGATCTGTGGAAGTTTTATTGGTAGGCTTCTCAGAGGCGAGGGTATTTTTTTTCGCTGAGCTTACACTTGGGCTACTTTTTTCTTCTGTATTGATAGTAATGAGTTCGAGCCTTTCACGAGCGTCGTTCAGCACGGTTTCGCAGTGTTGCACGAGTGTGGCTCCACGCTCATAGTTGGTAATGAGCTGCTCAAGTGGTAGTTGACCAGACTCCATGGTATCTACCATTGTTTCTAGCTCTTCTATTGCTTGTTCGAAGCTGATTTTTTGTTCTGATTTTTTAGCTGACATACAGGTAATACCTTTAAAGTATTTTAGTAATAGGGGTTATTAGCCTCTTACTCTTAATGTTTTATTTTGCTGTAAAATGTGATGTAAGATTCAAATAATAGAGGGATTGGATGTGGGTAACGCTGGCTGAAATTAACATACTCTGGATGCGTATGAGTAAAGTTTTTACTGTTACCTTTATACGCCCAGCTACCAAACACGAGTGGGTATAATGAATCGTATTGCCCGTTACGTCCTAGAACATTAATGATCGTGTCTTTATTATATGAGTAAGGTGAGATAATGACACCTTCCACAGGAGTTTGTGAACGTTCTGCTATATATTCAATTTCGCGTATTTGTTTCAGGTCAGTTGGTAGCCATACAGAAATGCGGTCTGAGTACCATGCTGTAGCCCAAGGTGAATCAGAAATGACAGCTTCATCAGGTTTTGTTAACGTTGGTAATACTCTGTTATAAGAAATTGGATAATAAGTAGGGTAGTGAGGTATGCCTCCTTGGCCTAATGCTCTGTAGCTATTGATTATACTTTTAGGCATCGATAGGAGCATGGGTCCTGCACTAATCATGATAATGATGATGAAATGAATGTGTTTGATGTTCTCGATCTCTTGAGGGAGGTCAAGACGTCCCCAGAGAATCGCTACCATAGCTAGCCCGTATGCTGTCATGATAGGTGCAAATAGGATATGGATTTGGTTCGAGTCAATGGCTCCATCTTTTAGTCCATAGATGGACATGCCTATACTAGCTAGTATCCACATGACTAAAATACCCCAGCGGAATGAGGCTATACTAGTGCGTTTGAATGGGTGGAGCAGGGCAATGAAAAATACAGGAGCTACAAGTAGCGCTCCTAGATTAGTATACAGGTCAGATATCTGACGTATGCTGGTGGCCAGAATACTAAGGAGTAGTCCGTCTAGTTGTAGGTCAGTATTCCCTGGTGATAGTGATCTAAGGATGAGTTCTTCTGAGTTTCCTAGTCCATCATGAATAGCGTAGAATGCTGTTCCAAATGGGTGACCTGTCGGTAAGAGGTAAAGGAAGTAGAGGATAGGAAGCGTAACAGCGAATAACATCCCTATAAGGATAGCCGCCACCATACCGCGAGGTTTAAAGTAGAGTGCTGCGTAAATGACAAAGCCGATATAAACCCATACTGTGATCCAGTGGGTAAGCACTAGTAAACACATGAAGATGCCAGAAATAACCACCTGAACATAGGGGATTTCGTTATTGGCTGATTTCTCAATAGCTTTCCATAAATAGAGCATGGCACATGAGAAGAGAAATAGCATCAGCATCTGAGGTAGACCTGTTTGGGACAATTGCCAGAAGAGTTCACAAAAGACCATCATCAGGGCTGTTACGGCAGCAATAGTAGTATCAAACACTCTAGATAGGAGTAGGTAGTTAACACCGATAGATAATAAGAAAAAGGTGATACAGACAGCTGCTATAATCCTATCTAGAGCATATATATTGGTTTTTTCAGGCATCAGCCAGCGTTTTGTATTTCCAGCGTCTGCGGCTTTTAATACCGCTGCATAAACGACCGGGTTGAGTGGTGCGTGATATGTTTCCGGGAAGTCCTTTAAACTAGAGATTTCTTTTCCTGCTTCTTTAAATTGAGCTAAAGTGGCTGGTCGAACGACTTTAGTTGAGTAGCCGTTACCCCTAGCTAATTCTCTACCGATCTGAGCTTGCTCCATAGCACGAGCTGAGGAGAGGCCTTGGAAGGTGAGAAATATTGATAATACGGCTATTCCTAAAGCCAGCATTATAAAGATGGCACGGCGTAAAAGTTGTGCCTTGTCTAAAGCCTGTTTTATTGATGGGTTATAGCTCATTGAGATAGGGTGATTATAGTTGTCTGTACTAGATATCTTTATGAAAGTTCGATCTCTTTTAATTTGCGCTGAAGCGTTCGTCTGCTGATTCCCAGTAGATGAGCTGCTTCAGTTCTATTATTATTAGTATGCTTGAGTGCACGTTTTATTGTATGTATTTCGAGCTCTTGCAAGTTGAAACCCTCTAGATCTTCAGAGAACTCTCTAGATTGAGAAGTTGTTAAGTCAGTTGTTTGATGTATTTCTTTAGAATAACTGAGTTGGTTTCGGCTCTGGAGAATGAAGTGTGGTAAATGGGCTATGTCGATCACGTCGTCATTACACATGATGACTCCATGTTCGATTACCGTTCTGAGCTCGCGTACATTTCCTGGCCAGTGGTAGGAACGTAGTAGCTCTAGGGTATTATCGCCGAGTGATTTGAGCTCTTTATTATTTTCTTTTGAAAACTCTTTGAGAAATACTTGTGCTAAGATGATTACATCTTCAGCTCTATTTTTGAGCGGTGGCATGCGCACTGGGATCACGTTCAGCCTGAAGAAGAGGTCTTCTCTGAATTCTTCATTGGATACCATTTCTTGTAAATTTTTATTCGTAGCTGTGATGACTCGGACATCTACTTTCACCGAGGTATTAGAACCAACGCGCTCGATAGTTCGTTCTCCTAGAACCCGAAGCAGCTTGACCTGAGTGGCATGGTCTATCTCGCCAATTTCATCGAGAAAGATCGTTCCTCCATCTGCTTGCTCAAATCTACCAATGCGTTTCTGAGTAGCTCCTGTGAAGGCTCCTTTTTCATGACCGAATAGTTCACTTTCTAATAACTGAGGGGAGAGTGCTGCACAGTTAACGACAACAAATTTATCAATAGGGCGTCCACTCAGCTGGTGAATAGCGTGTGCGATGAGTTCTTTTCCTGTTCCGCTTTCCCCTTGGATTAAAACAGTCGCTCGAGACGGTGCTACCTGGCTGACTAAATCACCTATTTTTTGCATCGCGGGAGATTTCCCGATCAGTTTCTCCAGACCGTGAACTGTGGAGCCTGCTTTTACTCTTAGCTCCTTATTTTCACTCTCGAGCTTTACGATGCTTGTTTCCAGGCTTCTACTTTTCTGAGCTCGTTTTAAAAGGAGCTCTACCTCATTGAGGTTTAGGGGTTTGGTTACAAAGTTCCATGCCCCACGTCTCATCGCTTCCACAGCAGTGTCTACCGAGCCGTAAGCTGTCATCATGATGGATACAGGTGGCCGAGGTAGAGTTAAAGTTTGGTCGAGTAGATCCATGCCGCTTTCTCCTGCTAACCGGAGGTCGGTTAACATCAGGTCGATTGGTTCTGACTTTAAAATAGTCATAGCCTCCTTGATATCAGCTGCTAGATAGCAGTCGAAGTTTTCTTCGAGAGCCATCCTTAGCCCCTCACGAGTCGATTTTTCATCATCGACGATAAGTAGTGAAATATACTGCATATTTAAGTTTATTCTGGGGGGTCAAGCTCAATAAGTGACTCGCTGTCAGAGGCTAGTAGTTTAAGGTGGCTATCATTTCGTGGTAAAGAAATAGTAACAGTGGTGCCCTCATCAGCCTGACTATCGATTTCTATTTCACCACCATGTTCTCGGATAATTCTTCTTACAATGAGCAGGCCGAGGCCGTTACCTGATTTTTTAGTGCTGGTGTAGGGTTCAAAAATCGAACCCATTACTTCAGGAGAAATTCCTGAGCCAAAATCATGGATCGTTAAAGTCATTTCATAGTCAGTGACTTGAGATGTGATACATATTTCTCCTCCACTAGCTGGTAGTGCCTGAAAGGCGTTTTTTAAGATGTTATAGAGGGCCTGCTTGATTTGGTTTTCATCGAGCTGCAGCAGAGGGTTTTTATCACAGAGGCTGAGCTCGACCTTAACATCGCGTTCTTCCAGCTCAGGAGCTAATACATTGAGCGTTTCATGTAGAAGGTCATGTAGGGCGGTAGGGCTGCGTTCAGGTAGTGTAGGTCTGATGGCTTGGAGGAACTGCTTAAGAATGGTGTCGAGTCTTTTGATTTCTCCTTGAGCTGTATGAAGGTGATGGATGAGCCCTTCTTGTTCACTTTCGGGTAGTTTTTTTAATTTCCGATCGAGTAACTGTAGGTGGATACCGAGTGAGTTAAGAGGGTTTCCTATTTCGTGTGCTACACCAGCGGCTAAGAGCGTAAGCGCGTTTAGCTTTTCGTTTTCGATGTCTTCGGCAGCCTGCTTTAGTGAATTAGTAATATCACGGACGAGTAAAACGTAGCCTAGTAGATGAACGTCTTCTTCTACCTCGCCACCAATGGGGGAAATGTAAAAGTTGAGAGAGCGTTGCTCTGGGTAGCGTATTTCCATATCGCGGCTCACAATGCGATCTGGGTCGGCTAGCTTTTCCCAATCAAGTCCGCGGATAGTTTGAGAAAGATTTTTTCCAACACACCTCGTTCCATCAATGCCGAAAATACCAGTCGCAGCATGGTTAACATACGTGATTTGGCCTTCGGGGTCGATAATGAGAACTCCTTCTTGCAGAGAGGAGAAGACGCTTTCTAAGAAACCTTTTTCTCGAACGAGTCTCGTAACTAAGCTCTGAACCTCAGCGGGGTCAACCTGATCAAGTCGTGCGATCAGTTTATCGAGGAATCCTGGTTTCATGAGATAGATTACGTTGCAGTGTGGCAGATCGTTCTTATAGTTATTTAAAGAATGACAGATGTATTAGTAGTATTGTGTAGCGTTCCCTGCAAGAAAGAAGCGCGACAAATTGGCACACTTTTAGTGGAGGGGAAATATGCCGCCTGCGTAAGTATCATACCAGCTGTTGAGTCTATCTACAGCTGGGAAGGTGAGGTTCAGCATGATGATGAGCTGCTGCTGGTGATCAAGACCTCTAGAGAGGTGTTTCCTCGTATGAGTGAGCACCTAAAAGCCATTCACTCGTATGATGAGCCTGAAATTATAGCTCTACCGGTAGAGCAGGGGTCAGCTGACTATGTGAAATGGCTGAAGTCTTATCTTAGTTAGTTTTTATTAAGGAATAGAATAATAAATCTGCTCAAGGCTGAGCACCGCATATGCGGTTACTAAAACGGGATCATTTTCCCACCAGCGTGCATTTTCGTTAATCCAAGAGCCATCTTCACGTTGCTTAGATAGTAAGGCATTAGAGAGTTCATTTCGCCAGTCTACCTGATCTCCATTTTTAAGTTCTAGCTGGTCGATATTCGCTGCAGCGAGAGCTTTGGCCATAGCTTGATAATAGTAGTAAAGACCTTGTTGACCGAGTTCGGGGTCTTCAGCGGTAGCTAGCCCTGGGTTTTCTTTGACGGTAAAATGTTCACCTAACCATTTTTTGACAGCTTTTACCCGTATGTCATCGGCATCGAGATCGGCGTAGATCATGGATAAGAGTCCTGCGTATGACATAGAGCCGTAGCCTCGGAGACCTTTTGTGCCATCTGCTTGTTCACTGAGTCCAGCTTTTGAGTTTCCTGGGAAATAGACAAATGAGCCGTCGTCACTGATATTCGGTTGGTCATTACTAGATTTAAGATTTTGCACTCTTGATATGAACTGAATAGCAGCTTTCCAGTTTAATTCAGGTTGTGGACCTTCAGAGCTGTCGAGAGCGATGCTTTGAGATAATTTAAGGGCCTCAATAGCTAGGTGTGTATTCGACATATCAGAGTGCTGGTAAGTTCCACCGTAACCGATGCCACCATCAAAGGGGCTATCGGTTTCGCCCTTTGTTCCCCAGTCAGTTTGCTGACCAATAAGGTATTTTCGGGCTTTCAGAATGGCGGGGGTAAATAAACTGTTTTCTGATGCTGTGAGAGCGACGATTGATGTGGATGTATTGTATGTCGCAAGCCCTTCATTATAGATGCCTCCATCTTCTTTTTGTTGTTTCGCTATCCACTGGAGTGCTTTGTCGGTCGTCGAGTTTTTTTTGTATGACGGAGCTCTTAATGCAGCGGTGACAGCAAGGGCTGTATGTGCTGGGTGTTTTTCGTCATTCCAGTATCCCGCTTTGTGTTGCTTTGATTTTAGGTATTGGTTCCCTAGGTCGATAGCACGAGAGATTTCATTTTTAATCGAGAGATAAGGTGCGGCTATTTCTTTAGCCTCTATACTTAGTGTCGTGCTTACTATAGATAGAATAAGAATGATAGCATTGCGTGAACTCTTCATAACGTATGAGCTAAGCTTATACAGGATAGACAAAAAAGCACCTATGATTTTCATCATAGGTGCTTAGTAGATTTTTATGAACTTGTTTACTTACGCGTCGAGCTCAGATAACCAACGTTCAACTTCAATAGCCGCTGCACATCCTTCGCCAGCAGCTGTAATGGCCTGACGGTATTCTTGGTCAGCGACGTCACCGGCAGCATAGAGTCCTTCTACATTGGTGCGTGTGCCATGTTCGTGGAGAATGTAGCCAGCTTCATCAAGTGTAACTAAGTCACCAAGAAACGAAGTGTTAGGAGTGTGGCCAATCGCCATAAATACACCCTCTACTTCGAGATCAGAGGTTTCACCATTAGTAGTATCTTTTAGTTTTACGCCACGGATGTCGCCTTTTTCATTTAGTAAGTATTCTTCGATACCTGAGTTCCAGATGATTTCTACTTTTTCATGGTCGATAGCACGCTGAGCCATGATCTTAGATGCGCGGAGTTCGTCACGACGCACGATCATGTATACTTTACTAGCAAACTTAGTGAGGAAAGTAGCTTCTTCACAGGCTGAGTCACCACCACCGACAACGCAGATAGGAACATCACGGTAGAATGCACCGTCACAGGTAGCGCAAGCAGTTAGTCCGTGACCACCTTTTGTAAGCTCTTCTTCTCCTGGAAGCCCGAGGTAGCGAGCAGATGCTCCTGAGCAGATGATGACAGCACGTGACTGGTAAGTTTTATCACCTACTTTTAGGCTAAATGTGCCATCGTCTTCTTTGGTGAGAGTTTCAACTTGGGCAAATTCAACACGCGTGCCGAATCGCTCAGCTTGCTGTTGCATTTTCACCATAAGTTCAGGTCCGCTGATGCCTTCAGGGAAGCCTGGGAAGTTTTCTACATCAGTAGTTGTAGTGAGCTGACCACCTGGCTGTGTGCCAGTAAGTATGAGGGGGTTGAGGTCTGCGCGAGCAGTGTAAATAGCGGCGGTGTATCCGGCAGGGCCAGTTCCTATAATGATTACGTTTTCCATGTACTTAAAATTAATAACGAGGTGATACTATGTCCGTGAATGATACTTGAGCAAGAGGTTTGTTTAATCTTTTAAAATGTTAGTTGTGGCATTAGCTCTGACCTTCATCGCTGAGCGCATTTCTAGGCTGTCGGTTCTAACTCGGGGAAGTGGCAATCGGGGTGGAGGTGCTCTTTAGTAAGCTTTAGAATTTCCTCAGGGTCGATATCACAGCCAATGAATATTCCTGAACAAGGTCTGTTGGCTTTGGTTCTTGTGCTAATGGGCTTGGGTGAGCTGGACAGCCCAACCCGTTCGTATAGATGAAGACGTTTGGAGTCTCCCTCTAGAGTAAGTAGAGCTTTTGCCCGAATGACTGAAACAGGCAGTTTGTCTAACCATTTAACTACACGTTCCGGATTACTAGCTTCAGGAATAATAATTTGGCACCCAGTGAACTCGTGAGCAAGTTTGTGGCGTTCGTCGTGAGTCTTTTTTTTCTGTGGTGTAAGTGAGGTAAGACCAAATTCTACAGCTGATTGGGTAGATTTCTCAGGTTGTACAGTTGCTAGAGTGTGACCTGTGTTTTTAAGTATAGCTTGGCTAATAGCATCGGCGAGTTTTGCAGCAGTGGTGCGGGTGGCTCCAGAGTTTATCGCTTTAATGCATTGCTCTACATTTAGTTCGTCCTCTTCAGAGAGTTCTGTGCTGTGAGAAATATAGTAATGGCTAGCTGTTTCTAGTTGCAGGCTTTCTAGATCATTAAATTTTCGGCGTTTTCTAAAATGCCGTGAATCAATGACGCAAACCTGCCACCTTGGGCGTAGGCAAAATTTCGATTCCAAAACAGTGAAAGCCTCTTGTAACGGAATCGGATCAGCCGTGCCGTTTAGTTCGAGTAAAAGAATATCACGCCGAGTTTTGGAAATGCTCATAATCATATTTATGAGATCATTAAAGCCCTCACAGCAGACACAGGAGCCAGTAAGAGCCCGGATGTCAGCAGCGTCATCCTTTAGTGTGGCTTTATCAATGTAAGCATTTTCTCGGTCATTCAGAATTACATCTGATTCGATCTTTTGATCGGCTAGGAGATCTAATAATTCACGGAGTAAGGTTGTCTTTCCCGCACCGAGGAAGCCTGTAAACATAAGCATCGGCCTGACCTTTACGACTGGTGGCAGAGATGATGTTCCTATTTGCGATGAAGTGGGCATGAAATTTGTAATGGATCCCAGGTGTGTAAATGCACTTAGTTGACTCTCTGTTTGGTGGAAGCCTAAACTTACTCTTGAGTAAACGGGCCAGAACAAGGTTCAATATTACAGTAGACGAGACACAGCTCGGTTCCTGAGTATAGAGCCTTTAGTCTTTAAATTTTATGAAAGAGTCATTCTATGGTGAACCTGGGGGGCTGGGTCCCCTTTGTGCTTTACTCACCTACTTTAATAATGCGCCCTTTTGAAAAGTCGAAGGGGGTCATTTCTAGATGTACTGTGACACCTGGTTTGATTTCATTATGTAGGTTTATGAGAGCAAGGGGGACGTGCCCGATGATTTTTTTTCCGTTTGGAAGTGAGACATAATAAATTTTCTCTTTAGGAGATTCTATAACGACTCCTGTGGTGGTGATGGGAGGATCAAACATAATGTTAGGTGTGTTTCTTTAACCTATGTCTTTCCATTTAACAAGTGATAGCAGTGGTGGGTATCCATCATGATGCCAGAAAAGGCTTGGTTCTTGCATTTCACCTAGGGGGCAGACGCGGTGTGCTGCTGGTAGACTTTCAGTGATGAGGCTGGCTGTTTGATAGTCAAAGGGGTGTAGCGCAACGGTTGAAAGATATTGGGCTTCAGAGCCTAATCTAGTTTCATCCAGGAGGCTTAAGTTTTCAGGTAGAGGTCTGATGTAAATGCAGCGATGGGTGCAGGATAGTTCGAGTGTTGCGGAGTGGTCATAAATGACAGTCCAGTCTAGGCTACCATGGCTTTCCCATAGTTGGTAGTTGTCAGAGTTGGCCGCTTTATACCGAGCGATTTCTCTGAGGTTTCGGACACTACCAGCTTCAGAGATGGTGAGAGGTGCTGGTGGGTGAGCTGTTGTGTAGTGTTGCATTTCTTTCGTGAGCAGTTCGCCAAATTTAAGAGATAGCTCTGCTGGTAGATAAAATGCGTGAGGTGATAAGCAGCCGCGCTGGTCGTAGAGTGAGGTGTCTTTTGCTGCTAAGGAAGCTGCCTGCTTTAAGTCATCGGTTATGATACCTATGGATAGCTTGTGTCCATGCGGGATGAAGGTTTGGTGATGCTGTATTCGCTTTTGTATGGCTTGAATCGTTTGGTCAGATCCTGTGGCTATAATGACAGACGCTTTATGCCAAGCTGAGTCAGGAAGTTCATGGTAGACTACTACTTTAGCTTGAAGTTTCTGAGGGAAGCTTTCGACCCACTCTTGCAGTTCGGGTAAGCCAGTTGATGGTATTTTTACAATGTTATAAGAACCTATTACGAGACCCCTTAATAAACTCTGGATAGCGCCATGCGGTGTGTTGCCACTAACAATGTGAAGAATGGTGTCGGGAGCGCATGCCTTGGTGTGGACTTTTGAATTTGTTAGCTGAGCTTCGTTTGACTGGATAGGGGCGAACTGGTCAAGCGCATCAGCCCGGCCGAGTTCTAGGGTGAGCCATTTTTTGAGTTCATCTTTATCGATGTCTCCTATGAGTTGCTTAAAAATAGGGTGCTGGCACACTTGTGCTACCAAATGTAATCTATCTGTTGTCTCCATTATGATCTTATTTGGTTGTCTGCTGCTCGTGAGCAGCCTCGGGGTAGTGCTGAAGGGTCTCTGCCAAGTAGAGTAAAGGTTCTGTCATCATGCGCAATAGCCATATCCTGAGTTTTGATGGCCATGACTGAGTGAATATTCGCTGTGTCATAGATATGTAAATGACCAGGTTGATTAGGTTCTGCATCTAGATTTGTTCTTGGGTCGATGACTCTGATGCGAACCCAGCTAGGGACTGTATGAGGTCGGTCGAGGCCTCGGGTGTAGAATTGACTACTTAGCTCAGTCATGGAGTATTCGTTGATTACTTGATCGGCTGGTAGCCCGAGTGATTGCTCAAACATTGAATACAGCTCTTTTTTTTCTAGTTGGCGGTTAGTCCCTTTGTATCCACCTGTTTCCATGGCCCAGCTTCCTTTTGGGAGTGGGATGTTATGAGGCAGTTGCTCAAAGAGGTGAAGAAAGGCGAGCGCTGTTCCTAAAATACTCACCGGCAGATGACCTGATGCTAACTTGATAATACTGGGTAGATCAATCGCCCCGTCTGGCTTAATCGCCCAGATAGTTTGCTCAGCATATTGGTCTGATAGCACCCCCATCATATGAGATAAAGAGGAGTGTGGAGCTTCAGATGGGCTCGGTGTCAGGATGATGAGATGCTGAGGTTTTGGTAATGCATGCTCTTCCCAGCTTTTTATGATAGATGTTTCATAGTTAGAGAGGGAGGGGAAATGGTGCTGGCCTTTCACCTCACTAGTTGTACCTGATGTGGTAAACGTATGTTTTGTTTCTTCTTTAGCGAAGCAGGTAACAGGAGTGTTCACTAATTTAAATACATCTGTAGGGAGGGCGGGGATGTCTTGCCATTTAGAGATGCTGTCAGGTATTGCTCCTAGTGAGTCGCAGTAATTTTGGTAAAATCTATTATGACTATACTGATAGTTAAACAGGCTTAATGAAAGCGCCTGAAACGACCTGTTAGTCTTATTTGCTAGGCTGAAATGAGTTGTTTTTAATAGTTTGGTTTGAGCTGAGTTAGGCATGAATTTTTTTTAATTAAAATGATTACGAAAAAGATGTGACAATCAAGGTTAGTTTACCTATCAATATCTTCAGCAATGCGCAAAAACCGTTTGTGATAACAATGCACAGGTAAGTAGCCATAGAAACAATAGAAAAAATGAATATACCAATGAATATATACACAGGCAGTACGCTTGATAGCATTTCAAACGCCTTTAGCAAAGTAATGACCGGGCTGAGTCCTATCGGGCCTTTTGTTGCTGCTATTGTCATTTTCCTTGTCGGAAAGTTTGTAGCTGGGAAAATTAAAGATATCCTTGTTAAGGTCTTAAGTAAGACAAGCCTAGATGAAAGGTTTGGTAAGCTTATCGGTAATAATGCAGGTGTTAGCAATATCGTCGCTAACATCGTTCATGCTTTGCTACTTATCTTTGTAGTAACTCTTGCTCTTAGTAAAGCTGGTATGGGCGAAGCTGTTGAGCCACTTAAAAATATGCTCAATGATTTCATCGGTTTCATACCTAATATCTTAGGAGCCGGTGTTTTAGGCTTCATTGCTATCTTTGGTGCTAAGATTGTGAAAAATCTCCTTGAGAACGTATTCATGGGGGCAAAGTTAGACGAACGCCTTGGTAGCGCGCCAGGAACTACGCCTATCTCAACAGCAATTAGCACATCAGTATTTTGCTTCATCATCCTATTCTTGGCTCCAGCTATTCTTGAGACACTAGGTCTTAAGCAAATCTCTGAGCCTATCACTGCGATCGTAAATAAGATTACAGGAGCTGTTCCTAATATCGTTATTGCAGCTGTTGTTCTTGGAATCGGATTCCTCATTGCACAGATTGCTCAGAAGCTTGTTAAGAATCTTCTAGATGCTACTGGCGCGAACGCTCTTCCTGCGAAAGTAGGTTTAGACATTCCTCAGGAAGGTAACCGTTCAGTATCATCAGTAGTTAGTTATGTAGTAATGCTATCTATCGTTGTTATCATCGTATCTCAGGCAATCGAGCTTCTTAAGCTTCCACTTCTTACTGAGTTATCAGCAGGTTTAGTAGGCGGATATCTTAATATTTTAGCTGCAGTGATCATCTTCGGATTTGGTTTAATAGCTTCTAAGTTCGCATTTGAAAAGCTATCTGATAAGAACCTTACACTTGCTAAAGTAGCACGTATCGGGATCCTTGTTCTTACTGGTGTAGTTGCTCTTCAGCGTTCTGCTATCGCTCCTGACCTTACAGGTCTACCGTTTGTCACAGGGGTCGTTGCAATCGGTTTTGCAGTTGGTGTAGGTGGTGCTATTGCACTTGGCCTAGGTGGTAAGGACTACGTATCACGTTGGTTCGAGAAGAAAGGTTAATACTTAGCCATATAAATATATTTAATAAGCTGTAGAGGTTAATTTCTCTGCAGCTTATTTTTTGTTTAAAATAAATCTGTTTCTCTAGTTGATATTAAGATTAATATAGGACATTACTTTAACTGTAACTCACATAAAACCTTCTTAAATTTATGATTAAAATTTCAAATAAATTATTACTACCGCTTGGTATTGCTGCTATGGTGGGTGCCTGTACACCGTATCCAGAAGCGCCCAAAAAAGAGATTGAAGATACTGCTGCTACAAAGACAGAGAGTAAGAAGAAAAGCACTACCACTACTGAGGAGAAAGTAGTTAAAAAAGAGAGTACGTCTACGGCTACTAAAAAGGCAAAGACCAATACTACAGAAAAAAAAGAAACTTACCCTACACGTCCAGCGATAGCGCCTGTTGCTAAGCCGAACTATCCAACAGCTACTAGAGTTCCTGGTAAAGAGGGGTTTGTATTTAATCCATACACTCATAATACGGTGGATGTGAAAGGGATAGCTTCAGGTAAGCTTGTAAGGGATCCAGAGGATGCGGATACAAGCCACAAATTCCGAGTTCCATAAAGCCAGAACGATTTAATTTTTGATGAATAAAATCATCATAATAATGAACCGATACATTATTTCAATGTGTCGGTTCTTGCATTTATAGGTGAGTCTGCCAGTGATTGTTGCGAATGAAACGTATTGCTGTATTAGGTAACGGTCTACTTGGAGGTTCGATTGCATTAGCTGTTCAGACTTATATGCCTCAGGTCGAAGTTTGTCTCTGGGGAAGACGTCAGCAGAGTGTTGATGAGGCTTTGTCAATGGGGATTAGAAAATCGACTACTGACTTAGCTGAAGCTTTAAGCAGAGTAGACCTTATCATTCTAGCATCACCTGTAGGTGCTATGTTGCAAATATTACAAGCAGCTGCAGATATAAGCTCTCTGGAAGGCGTGATGATCACCGATGTAGGAAGTGTGAAGCTGACACCACGTGAGATACTTAGAGATTTAGTTAAGAAAATAGGAGCCTACTATATAGGAAGTCATCCTATGGCAGGCTCTGAGCAAGCCGGTGTTCTAGCTTCTGATAAAGACCTGTTTCAACAAGCCGCTTGTATTATTACGAATGATTTTGAATACGCGGAGGAGAAGGTAGCATCAGTCGAGAGTTTTTGGTCAACGATAGGTTGTCGCTGTTACAAGACGACATCTGAAGATCATGATCAAGCCATGGCTAGAATTAGTCATATGCCTCACATGCTAGCATCAGTGGGAGCGTTAGTTGGACTTAAGTATCCTGAGAATGCCGTCTTTGCAGGGAACGGAATACGTGATACGACGAGGGTAGCAGCAGGCCACCCTGGTATGTGGGCTGAAATTATGCTAAGTAATAAAGAAGCTCTGAAGGAGCCTATTACAGAGACCATTAATTATTTACGTGAAATGCTTGCGTTGCTTGAGGATTCGAGCGAAGAAGAACTTACCAAGTTACTTGATGACGCTAAGCAGCTGAGAGACAGCTTGAATTAACAATTTTCCTATTAAACCATTTATCACTTCTATTTCTTGTTATGAAATCCATCACGGTTAAACCAATTACAAAACTCTGGGCAGAATTTGAAGTGCCTGGGGATAAAAGTATTTCTCATCGCGCTGCCATTTTAGGTGGTTTATCAAACGGCATCTGTCAGATTGATAACTTCCTACCTAGTGAAGACTGCTTATGCACATTGAACGCTATGGCTCAGGTCGGTGCTACTTATGAGGTTCTTGAGGAAAAGCGAGGCTTCGGCCCTACATCTTTAAAGATCAACGGTCAGAATATGAAGCTGTCAGCTCCTGAGGGAGATGTAGACTGTGGTAACTCAGGGACAGGTATGAGGCTGTTAGCGGGAATGCTTGCTGCACAGTCATTTGAATCAACTCTGATCGGTGATGCATCGCTACAGTCTCGCCCAATGGGACGGATTATGAAGCCTCTTTCAAGTATGGGAGCTAAGATCGAAGCCTGTGGAGAGAAAGAAGGCTGTGCCCCGCTAAAAATTACAGGAGGTAAACTTAAGCCAACTACTTATGAAATGCCAGTAGCAAGTGCTCAGGTGAAGAGTGCGATTTTGTTAGCAGGTTTATTTACTGAGGGTAAAACAACGGTTATTCAACCGTCAGAAACGCGTGACCATACTGAGCGTATGTTATCATTTTTCAAAATCCCATCTGTAAGAGAGGGTGACGAAATTTTAGTAGAAGGAGGTAAAGTTCCTGAAGCTGGAGACTTTAGGATACCAGGCGATATATCTTCTGCATCATTTTGGCTTGTCGCTGCGGCAGGTCTCCCTGAAGCGCATTTAAAAATTAAAAACGTAGGTCTTAATCCTACAAGAACAGCGATTATTGATGTTCTTATCCGTATGGGAGCGAAGATAGATATTGAAATTCTTTCTGAGGAGTTTGGTGAGCCGTATGGTGACCTTACAGTAATGGGTAAAAAGCTGAAGGGCACAACGATTCTTCCAGAAGAAGTTCCTAACCTTATTGATGAAATTCCAGTTCTAGCAGTTGCAGGAGCATTAGCAGACGGTGATATGATCATCCGTAATGCTAAAGAGTTAAGAGTGAAAGAAAGTGACCGTATTTCTACCGTTGTAGAGAATCTTAAGAAGATGGGAGCTAGGGTCGAAGAGTTCGAAGACGGAATGGAAATCAAAGGAGGTAAAGCTCTTAAGGGAGCTGAGCTAGAGAGTTTTGGTGATCATCGTATTGCTATGGCATTTACTATTGCAGGGCTCTTCTCAGAAGGTGAGACTCTGATTAATAATGTAGACTGTATCGACACCTCATATCCAGGTTTCGGTATTCATTTATCTTCTATTCAGAACGGTAGATCACCTAGATAACTTTCATTATGTCAGAGCAACATTCTACTAATAACTTTGCCATCGCCATTGATGGTCCTGCAGCTTCAGGTAAGAGCACAGTGGCACGTTTACTAGCTCAGAGATTAGAGTTGATTATGATTAACACAGGAGCGATGTATCGCGCTCTTGCATGGGCAATGATTCAAAAAAGTGTCGATGTTACAGATCATGCGGCTGTTATGCAAATGCTCGGTGATATCGATGTCAGTTGTGGAGTGAAGGATAGCGGCTCCATCATATTAATTGATGGTGTTGATCCTGGTGAAGCTCTGAGACAGGATGGTGTTAATAACCTTGTATCTAAAGTCGCTGCTATACCAGAAGTTCGTAAACTACTTGTTAAAAAGCAGAGAGACTATCTAGCACTTAGCAGTTTAGTCATGGAAGGTCGTGATATTGGCTCCGTTGTATTTCCTGATACCCCTTATAAAATTTACATCGATGCCTCAGAAGAGGTCCGTCTAAAGCGCCGCTCTGCCGAAGGTTTAGATGATGTAGTTAGCCAGCGCGACTCTGAAGACAGTAAGCGTAGTGTTTCCCCGCTGATTGTAGCAGACGGTGCGACTGTGATCGATAGCTCAGAGATGGATATTGATGAAGTTGTGGATGCCGCTTTAGAGGTGTTAAAGCAGCAGGGGATGAGTATCTAGCAGTTTTATATAAAAGCTTATGAAGTTGGTGTATTGGTTTTGCTATAGTTTATGGAAGGTGTCTTTTAAGACGTTTTTTTCATATCGGGTTGTAGGTAGAGAGAAACTTATTACTGAAGGCCCCGTTGTTATAGCCTCTAACCATGAAAGCTTTTTAGATCCACCTCTAGTAGGTATAGCTTATGACCAAGAGGTTTTTTACTTAGCCCGTAAAACGTTATTTAGAGGTTTTGGAGCATGGCTCTATCCACGTCTTAATTCTATCCCTGTGGATCAAGACCGCCCTGATATGACGAGCTTAAAGACCATTATTAAGCTCTTAAGAAAAAACAAGCAGGTCGTGGTTTTCCCTGAAGGTTCTAGAACGCTCGATGGTGAACTGCAGGAAGCGGAAGCGGGCACAGGCCTGATAGTGGCTAAAACAAAAGCAGTAGTTCAGCCTGTAAGAATATTTGGTGCGCGTGATGCATTACCTCGTGGATCGGGTAAAATTAATTTCTGCCCCATTACCTTAGTGGTAGGAGATCCTATCACTTTTACTGATGAAGAGCTTCAAGCAAAAGGACGTGAAGGTTATCAGCGTATTGCAGATAAAATCATGGCAGAGATAGCAAAGCTGGAGCTGCCATAAAAGAGAAAAGCCTTTTACTTTTATCGTAAAAGGCTTTTCGGAATTTAGTGAAATATTTAGCCTATGGCTCAATAATAGCGTAGTCACCATCACTGCGGCGGTAGAGTATCTGTGTTACATTACGTCGCTCATTGTTGTATACGATGAATGGTTTGTCTGATAGCTCCAGCTGCATGATTGCTTCTTCCTTTAACATCGTGATCATCTTGTGAGACTCACGGTGAATGATCATTGGCTCAGGATCTTGTTCAGCTTCCTCTGGCTCAGCGTCTAGGAAGTTAGCAGCATAAACCTTTTCATCGAGGTGCTTAATCGTGTCGTTTCTTCTATTAGGTCTATGGCTTTTTAGTAGGCGAGTTTTATACTTTCGCATACGACGAGCTATTTTTGACATGGTGGCATCGATAGCTCCATACATGTCTGTGCCTTCTGTAGAGGCATCTATTACGATATGGTTTGCGCAGAATAATATGACTTCTGCTATGTGGCGTTTACCCTGAACATCGAGGATCGCTTTTGCCTCAATGATTTTTGGATAATCAAGATGTAAGCCTTGTATCTTTTTAGTTGTGTAATCGCGTAACGAGTCTGTTTGCTCTTCATGTCTTACGGTTACGGTAATATGAGTATTAGCATTTACTGTTTGCATCGTATTTCCTTTCTTTTGTTAGTTGAACCATGAGAATCTAACTTTTCCAAGAATAGGTTTTAACGCGTTGTTAGTTCTGACGGTTGAGTTAATGAGATCTGTTATTAAAGTTTAAAGTCTTTGCCTAGATAGTGTTTACGGGCAATAGGGTTATTAGCTATTTCTTCAGCTTCACCTTCGAGGATAATCCGTCCTTCGGCAAGGAGATAAGCGTGGTCTACAATGTGTAATGTTTCGCGGACATTGTGATCTGTGATAAGAATGGATAAACCATCACTTTCACGTAAGTCTCTGACAATATTTTGAATATCACCTACCGCAATGGGATCTACGCCACTGAACGGTTCATCAAGCATGAGTAGCTTAGGGTTAGTGCAGAGGGAACGCGCTATCGTAAGTCGGCGTTTTTCTCCACCTGATAGAGCAAGGGCTTCAGACTTACGTAGTTTAGTAATATTGAACCTCTCCATGAGTTCATCTGTGCGCTTGAAGCGTTCTTTCCGGCTGAGATCTTTTCTGGTTTCTAGAACAGAGAGCAGATTCTGCTCTACGGTAAGCCCTCTGAAAATAGATTCTTCCTGTGGTAGATAGCCCATTCCTAGTCGTGCACGTTTGTGCATGGGAAGGCTGGAGATATCATTTTGAAGAAAGGTGACTCTTCCTGTATCAGGCGGAATTAAACCAGCAATCATGTAGAAACTAGTAGTTTTTCCTGCACCATTTGGCCCTAGCAGGCCTACTATTTCACCTTCACGAACAGTGAGGTTAATGTCTTTAACAACGGTCCGGCCTCCATAAGCTTTCTTAAGGCCTTGAACGTCCAGTATCGTTCCTTCAGTCCTACGATTGAATTTATTAGAGGGGGTTGCTGTCGAGCTAGTTTTAGTCACTGCTATTTGATGAAAAGTGTTGGAAGTTAGTTTTGTTTCGGGACGTCAAATCGGGTTTCCCATTTATTACTACTGGTAATAATGGAGCCTGATTTTGGTATTTTTATATAGGCATTGGCGTCTTGGGCCTTGAGGAAGTTATTAGCTGATTGCTGAATGCTGGGGTATCCACCGCGTAATATCGTAGTTTCAGACTTAACATCATAAGTAGCTGTTGCTGCTTTTGCGATATATTTATTACCTTTTTCATCTTTGCCTGTAATGACAACGTTGCCAGATGCCACTATTGTCTTAATAGAGTCTTTATAAGATGATTTTTCCTCACCTTTTTTAGTAGAGTCTTTTTTGTCTGTAGAAAGCTGAGCAGGGTCGATGAAGATTTTGAGCTGATCAGAGCACTTAAGATTATACTCCGGTGTCGTTAGTCTAACGTTTTTTAAATAAACAAAAACACCTTCCTTGTAATCACTATAGAGGCCGTTTTCACAGCTGATATGAATACTTTCTTGAGGCTTTGTTTTAGCGAC
>CAYNLE010000040.1:0-20605 GCA_964397975.1 uncultured Verrucomicrobiales bacterium
TATCTAATCGAGAAAAAGGAATCACCATTGGCATTGGTCGCTTTTGAAGTAGGCTCTCACAGCCCGTGGATGACCCGCTTGTTCATTTATGTTGTACATACTGACATATCGATGGTTTAACCTGCTTTTATAACGTTAAAAAAGCTCAGTATAAATGGAGGTTCTATTGTAAGGTGAGAAGGTCACCTCTCTAGTTGGATCGCCTTAGCATATTCATAGAAAGGCTCTTTGAATCAGAGATTTTGATAGGCGGTAGGTTTTTGCTTTAAAATAGATATTACTTTTGCTATCAGTAATATCATCAAAAGTTTAAAAAATGGCAGCTAATAGAAAAAGGCATACTTCATCATCAAGGTGTGGTGAGTATAATAAAGTAAGGGCAAAGACGATCCGTATGAAGTTAGGGGTTCGTTTTGCTTTTTGCTGCTTTATTTTGACAGCGAGTGTCGCTTTTTTAGCGACTACATTGAAGCCTTACAAAGAGTTAGGCGAGTTACAGGATTATTATAAGGAAGAGGTTCTAGCTCAAGAATCTGGTATTTTAGAGAATGTAGACCAGAAGGCTCGCGAGTATCAGGCCATAGAGACTGACCCTAATTATCTTGGGATTATCGCTCGTGACCGGTTGAACTATTACGAACCAGGTGAGCATATCTTTCGTATCGAAAGGTAGAGGTGCGGATATAGTTCGGGTGCTTACACAAGTTTCATGTAGGCATTGATGATAGGGTCTTGCACATAAGACTGTGAGGTATAGAGTTCTGGATCTAATCAATTTCATGAAAAACTATATGACAAAAGTGATAAAGAGCTGTCTATGTCTTACTTCTTTATGGGTATGTTTCGCCCATTTAGTATCTGCAGAATCTAAAACACCTGAGTTGCTTGCTGAGTATTTTAAAAAAGGTGAGCTGATTAGTGGTGAGATCGGGGTGGTGCTACCACCTGAAGAGATTAATAAGTATATAGCGAAGGTTCAAGTAGCGGCTCAAGCTGATCCAGAATGGTATAAGGAGTATGTTACCAGTGCAAAGGTAGGGATTCCTCTTCCGTGGCATGAAAAACTTGGGCTGACTAAGGAGGAGTATGAAGAATATCTAAAGCTGTGGGGTGAGCGTGATTTCCAGGCAGCTAGTAAAGTGATACTTAAGCTCGAAGAGTCGAAACCTGGTGAGTGGATTATACGTGTTAGTGGTGCTGGTATTGCTATTTCATTACTTCGATTTAATGAAGAGACGGGCAATTTTAAATCACCCAACGGTGAGCTACAGCGTATAGCGGATATTGATGCCGCAGCGGATACGATTTTAGGGGCATGGAAAGGGAAAGAGTGGAAGTATCATCAAAAGACAGATTTTATTTCGACCAAAGAAAACTTTGCCATAGGTAAATATAAGGACAAAAATAAAGGTCTTATTGTATATAGGTTTCAGGAAACATCATCAGGCCAAAGACTAGCTGATAAAAGTGCGGTCATTCTTTTCACGCCATCAAAAAAATAATGAGACTTGAGGATGAGCTCTCAGTGTAAAAATACTAAAAGGGGTGTGCGAATAGCGCGCCTTTTTTGTCATAGAGGTTTTTACCTGCTTCTTGCGCTTACTCCTTTGGTATTATTTGCTGTATCATTAATTGTCGTAAATACGCCGTGGTTTAAATCGCGCTTAGAAAAAAAGCTGGAGGCAAGGTTTTCTGGTGACTGGGAGCTTGGCCGCCTTGGTTTTTTTCCGGCGAAGGGATTCTCGATAAGTAGCCTGGAAATGAAGAAGCCAGCTTTTATAGGTGAAAAAAAAGACGGGGTAAAAGAAGATAGGACGTCGCTTCGTATTCAGAATATATATGTAAAGCCATACTGGCGTGAATGTTTAGCTGGTGATGTAGCATTTCAGCAAGTCACGCTAGGTTCATCATCCGGTGTGGTATCGGTTGAGTTTATAGCTGATATACTAGCGCAGATTAAAACTCCTCAGCCTGAGGTTAAGCGAAAATCAAAGCAAAAACCTAAGAAGAAAAAGCTAACGCCTGCTAAAACCAAAAAGCCGTCACAGAAGAAAAAAGATCCGAAAAAAGCGGCTAAGGAAATTGAAAAACCTCAAATTAAAGAAGAGGTGCGGCCTCCTGCTGGATTGGCGACGAAGCTTTTGCTTCAACAGGCAGATTTTAAAATCGTATCAGAATCTAAAGGTTTAACATTATTCCATGTATCGGGAGTGTCTGTAGACACGACTATTTTTGGCGAAGACTCCGAGGGCATTCTGAAAGCTGACTCGGTTCTCATTCCAGGTGTTGCTGGGCTTAAGGCAGTAGAACAAAAGATCGTATGGAAAAGACCGTTTTTGGAGATCGAAGGTAATCATTTAAATACCTCAGGGATAAAGGCTGGATATTCTGCTAAGCTAGGATTAGCGCAAAAAGGAGGAAACCGTTTTCCATTTCAGGTAGCACTTCAGTTACCGAGTCAAAAACTAAAGGGTATAGAGGGTTTTGAAAAATATGCCTTTCAGGTGAGTTCAGAACAGGTGGAGGCTAATTTTTTATTAGCTGGTCATCTAAAGTCGCCAAGCTCCTGGAGAGGGCGATTTATAGCTAACGCGAAGAACCTGACCGTAAAAGAGTTCCATGGTGGTCATACCGTAAAATTTGACTCTGTGTTTGCTCCAGCGTTGATCAGTAATGGAAGGTTACGCTGGGATAAAGTCAGCTTTGTGGGGGAGGATATTTCTATTTTAGGAAACGGAGAGCTCTCAGCTCAAGCGGGATGTAATGCCGTGGTGCGGCTAGTAGCATCGCCAGAGTTAGCTTTAGCTGTTCAGAAGGGCTTGATAGGTTCACGGATTATGCAGGGGCATAAAGGCTGGTGGAGAAACCTGGATACACCTGATAGAAAGGTGAGAGACCTCATTGTATCAGGTAGTGTGATTAACCCCTCTATTTCGATGGGGACTCGGAGGATGCCAAAAGAGCTAAGTCTTCAGCAGTTAGTCAAAACAGTGATGGATTTTATCAAGTTAGAGATGGAGGAAGAAGGAAAGGTGTTGCAACCAATCATAAATGACGAAATGCTGAACGCGGAAAGATATGAGAATCATTAGTGGAACTGCGGGGAGTAGAAAAGTTATTGTGCCAGATTCGGTCGCAAGACCTAGTACGGACAGGCTGCGTGAGGCTCTGTTTTCTATTTTGAGCCATAAGGTTGAGGCTGCTAAGGTTTTAGATCTTTATGCAGGTTCGGGAGCTCTTGGTTTAGAGTGTCTTAGTCGTGGAGCTGATTCTTGTGCCTTTGTAGATTCCAGCCGTGAAGCGCAGGAGGTTATCAAAAAGAACCTCAAGAACTTAAATTTAGCAGAAGGAAGAGTTGTGAGGAGTGACGTGATTCAGTTCATTTCCCGTGAAAGATCTCAGTATGATTTAGTCTTCGCAGACCCTCCTTATTTTAAAAATGCTGGAGATCATGATTTTATAGGTGATTTACTAGGTTCGGAGGATCTAGTAAAACTAATGTCTCCAGACGGGATATTGATCCTCGAAGACCCACCACGAAATCAAAGAGAAGAATATGCCCACTGGGAGTTGCTTGATAAACGTAAATACGGCAGCTGCGGTATTCTCTTATTTCAAGTAAAGCGATAGTTTTTAATCAGTTCAGCTATGTCACGGTCTCTTATTTTTATTATCTATAACACACTGTTCTTTTTCTTTGTGCCATTAGCTTTCCCTGCATGGGTAATAAAGATGTGGAAAAGAGGTGGCTATGGCACAGGTCTACTGCAGCGTCTCGCTATTTATAAAAAACCGATAGAGGAAGAGCCAAAGCAGGTGCTATACGTGCACGCTGTTTCAGTAGGAGAGGTTTTGATAGCCTTAAAGTTACTTAAGCAGTGGATGAAGCAATATCCTGAAGAACATGTGGTGTTAGCAGCTACCACGGCTACAGGGCATGAGGTGGCGAGGGCGGAGTCGAGTGAGAAGCTCAGAGTAATATACAGCCCGTTAGATTTCCCGTTTGTTGTTAGGTCGGTGTTGAGGAGGTTCCAGCCACGCCAAGCTATTTTAATAGAGTCAGAGATTTGGCCGAACTTTATGAAAGTGGCTCAGCAGATGAGTATACCAGTATCTATTGCTAATGCCCGACTATCAAGTAGATCGGAGGCTCGTTATCAGAAATTCGCCTCTTTTGCGAAACCCGTCTTTGGAATGTTAAGTGCGGTTTACACTCAGAACGAGGAAGATAGTGAGCGATTTATCCGTCTAGGGATAGATGAGAAAAAGGTGCATACCGTAGGCAGCTTGAAGTTTGACCCAGACGGCGGCTCATTACCTGAGAAAAGAGGAGAGTTTGATGACCTCATTACTCAGTTCGGTGAGAATCAAAAAGTGATTTTAGCGGCCAGCACACACGCGGGGGAAGAAAAACTCATCGCACAGGCATATCTCAATGCGAATATCGATAATGGGTTATTAATCATCGTGCCCCGCCATGCAGAGAGAAGGGCAGATGTCGTTAGTGATCTGGAATCACTCGGGATGACTGTCTACCTAAGAACTAAGCCGCGGCAAATAACCGCTAATAAGCCAGCTTGTCTTATTATTGATACTACAGGAGAGCTTAGGGACTGGACTGCGCATGCGGATATTGCGATTATAGGGAAAAGCTTTTTAGCTGATGGTGGGCAGAACCCTGTAGAAGCTATTTTAGCTGGTGTGCCTGTGATTTGTGGCGCCCATATGGGGAATTTTGAACCTTTAATGAGTCATTTAAGAGGCGAGGATGCTATAATGACTGTGCCAGCAGAACCTGATCAAATTTCAGAATTAGCTTCTAGTATTAAAAAATTAATAGAAAATGATTCTGTTTCTTCCGATATGACTGGTAAAGCACGAGCTCGGCTGAATAATCATCAAGGTGCTGTTCAGAGAACAATCAAACTTCTTCATGTGGATGCTTGATATGTTTTTGATAGTATTTCATAACTAGTTTTATACTACCACTTTTCATCAACGATATATGAGTAATAAGAAAGAAAACTCCCAGAGTTCAGCTTCTAAGAAAGATCAGCTCGCTGATTTAAGTAGCTTAAACTTTGCTCCTGCCTGGGCACGTGAAAAACAGCGTGCGCCTAAACCAAGACGAAATAATGGTGGTAAGAAAAAGTATAATGATGAAGCAGGTGGTAAAGAGCAGCAGGGTAAGCGTCATTCTGACCGACCGTATGCTAAAAAACAAGGTCGAGAGCGCAGAGATTCACGCCGGCCACGTAGAGACTTTACTCCTGTAGCTCCTCCAGAGGGCCTTGTTGCTAGGATCATGCCTATCGAAGAAGGTATGGACGCGATGGCAAAACAGATTCGTGATACTGGGAGAACGCATTCGGTTTTTGACTTAGCCTGGTTAGTTCTCGGCGGGTTAGACCGTTTCCATGTTATATTTGAGAGAGAAGATGCAACGCCATTACACAGAAATAAGACTGATGCGTCGGTCTGGTATACACAGGCAGAGTGCTTAGCACAGATGTGGTCAGCTAAATTGTATGAAAAATATTACGATACGAAGCTGGTGGAAGTAGATGCCCCTGCTGGAAACTTTACTTCGGTAGCGCGTTGCGGGGTGAGCGGTGAACTGATCGGGCCGCCAAACCACCACGCATATCAGCAAAATGTAATCAACAGGCACGGCGAGCAGGGTGCTAGTATTTCGCTTGAGCAATACAAGAGCCGTATCAAAGTAGAAACGACACAGGAGTCTATTGATGAATGGCTAGAAGGCATGAAGCAGTCCACACAATGGACACCAAAAGTAGTGTCTGCTGAACCTACTGAGACAGCCGCTTCAGGTGATGAGTCTGAGCAAAAAGAAGTAGAGAAGGTGGAGGAAGTAGCTGATTCTGTGGCCCTAACTAGTCGCCAAGATTTAGAGAAACACTTTACTGAGCATCTCTTTGATCAAGAATTTGAAACGGCGAGAGTGATATCTGCGAAAGCGAATATCAACGGTAAGAATATCAGCCCGGGTATGTTGACGCTTCTAAAACAAGTAGTAGCAGAGGAAAAACGATACCCTGGTAAACTAGCATCGATCCTTTGCCGCCAGATGAGCGGCAGACACCTAGCAGTATTTAAATGGAAAAAGCGTCTACACTGTGGGCCGTCTCGTCCTAAGAAATTGGTCGAGGATGTGGTCATGGCAGAGCGCCCCACTGCATTATTCCAGTGGGTTGTTAAGAATCCATCTGGAAACATCGATGTGATGTGGAAAGATTGTCTCCCTAAAGACATCGATGAAGAAGTTAAGAAGCTATGGTATCATGATCTACACTGGCTTATTAACGAAGGTCACATTCTCTTCTTTTCGGATGGGAAGCTTAACTCAGCAAAAGAGGTGGCAGAGCCTAAGTAATGAGGCCTTTAGCTCTTATGGAACTTCACTTGCTTAAAGAGTTCCGTTTGGTGAAAGTCGGGCTTCTCTCCGTGGGGCGGGGAGGCTGATAAAAACTGCTGCTTTGGTGAGTTGATAATGAACGAAACGTTCATCTCGGTGGTTTCACCGAAGCCGATACGAGAGCGCAGGATGTCGAGTGGGATTTTTGCGGCTGATATCCAGGTGCCATCATCTAGGGTGTCTGAGAAAGTTTTTACTCCGGGCATCTCAATGTCGTCTTGGTAGGTTCGTTTGCGAATATCAGTAAACTCGGCAGCCCACCATGCACCGTTTGCCGCGAGGTTAAACTCTAGGTAGCATCCTGTTTCAGGGTGTCGCATGAAAAACTCTGCGACATCGTATTTCCAGAGTTCAGGGGTGAAAGCTCCTTTTTCAGCATCAGGGTGGACGCTGGAAGTTGTTTTATGGGAGGTGATGAACCAGAAATTCTCATGATCAATGGCTAAGCCAAATGCTGCAGGATGTTCTAAAGGGTTTTGCTCCCAGTCCTTCTGAATACCAAAGAGAGAGATATCGAGAGCACCCCAGTAGAGGGGGCTAGATTTGTGTTCTATAACCATGAGAGTTTGTAAAATATGATGGAGTGTAATACTACTACAGCATGGGTAAAATGCTTTTCAAAAAAATATCAGATAAATGAGGTTCTGGCTTGATATATGCCGTTAACATTAGTTAATTACTTATACAGTATTAAGAAGTAGTATCTCATTGTGAACCCAATCGAATACATAGGGCCTCGTCCTCAAAAACCTACAAGGAAATCGTGGGTTGGTGGATGGTTGATGGTTATTCTAGTCGTCGTGAGTGTGAGCTTTGTTGCGAAGCCATTTGTCATAAAGGCATTAGCTCAGAATGAAGGTGTGACAGCTCTAAAAGTAGAGGAAACAGTCGCTTGGCTCAGTCAGTCAGACGCTTTTGGCGATCAGTTAGCCATCGCCGCACTGGAGAGAACGCAGAACAAGGTAGTATATGATACAGAGTATTATCAGCTATCGTATCCGAACGGAGATATCCCATCAGACAGAGGGCTTAGCTCAGATGTTCTGGTTCGTAGTTATCGCTCGTTAGGTATCGATCTTCAGCAGTTGGTGCATGAGGATATGAAAGGGAATTTCCGCATTTACCCTCAGCTCTGGAATTTAAATAAGCCTGATACAAATATTGATCACCGTCGGGTGCCTAATTTACAGCGATTTTTTGCACGTCATGGTGAAGAGGTGAAGCTGTCTTCCGATAGGTCATCTACAGACTTTAACTATGGTGATGTAGTAGTATGGCGCTTACATGATAATAAGCCCCACATTGGAATTGTCGTTCCTGGTCCTGGTGAACGTCGTTCTGAAAAATGGATTGTTCATAATATCGGCGGCGGCCCTCAGTGGGAAAATGCTTTATTTGATTACCAAATCAGGGCTCTTTACCGCTATAATGGTCAGTAACTTGGGTTTCTAAATGAACTTGAGTTAAGTTCAGACTTGGTTTTTACGAGCTGATCACAGACCCTCTAAAGCGTGAGTCAAGTCTATGTCATTACTGGTAGCGATGAAGGCAGTGTTTCTGAGGCAGCACTGAAGCTGTATAATAAACTGAAGCCAGAGCAAGGCGATGAGTTTTCCCAAGAGATTATTAATGGATCTGTGGGCAATGCTGATGAGGCATTGACGGCCTGTAGTCTGGCGATTCAGTCACTTCAGACGATGCCATTTTTTGGTGGAGGGAAAACGGTGTGGCTGAAGGGGGTGAATTTTCTAGCTAGTGACCGGACTAGTACTGCTGAAGCGACAAAAAACGGAGCTGAGGCTTTGTTGGATTGTCTTAAGCAGGGATTACCAGAAGGCATCAACCTTCTCTTGAGTTCTTCTGGTTTAAATAAAAGTCGCTCACTCTGTAAGTATCTGTTCTCTGAAGGAGACGTGCAGACCTTTGATAAGCCAGATGTATCACGTGATGGCTGGCAAGAGCAGGTTGCTAGAAATGTGAGTAACCGAGCGAGGAGTTTGGAACTGACGTTTCAGCCTGAGGCATTAGAACTTTTTGTTATGTTAGCAGGGGAGGACTCACGCCAGATCGCTAATGAGTTAGAGAAGGTAGATATTTATCTAGGTGACCGTAGAGAGGTGACACCTGAGGACGTTAGGTTACTGGTTCCGCTTAGCCGTGCTGGTGTTGTTTTTGAGATAGGTAATGCGATACAGAAGCGAAATGCAGCTCGTGCATTTGAGCTTGTTGATCAGCAGTTGGCGCGTAAGGAAACGGCGATAGGGATCTTAAGAGCGTCGATCATTCCTACTGTTAGGAATTTGTTTATGGCAGCAGCAGCCAGTGACGGTCGTAAAATCCCGAACGGGAATTACAGTCAGTATTCTTCCGCTCTGGACTCTCTACCTGAGAATGAAAGGGCGTGGCTACCACAGAAGAAAGCCGGCGGTGTAAATGCGTATCCATTATTTTTAGCGAGTAAGAGCGCCACAGGTTTTGGTGTTGTTAAGCTAAGAAAAGCAATGGAGGCGTGTTTAGCTGCGGATAAGGCCTTGGTGACATCGGGTTTAGATCACCGGGTTGTTCTTCATCGGCTTATTGCCAGCATCTGCACGTAATCATATATGAAAGCTGTTTTGCAGCTTCCTTGATCGACCATGGCGCATGGTGGCTCGGGGCATTAGCAGCATGAAAATCAGGAGGTAGGAAACCCTGCCTAACTTAAAATTTTGACCAACTCAGCCGGGGTGTCACATAGGTAATCAGGTGACTCCTTTTCTAATGCCTCTTTTGAATTGAAGCCGAAGGTGACTGCGGCGATGGGGATACCTGCTTTTTTAGCGGATTTAATATCGCGAACTTCATCACCTATGTAGATAGCGTCCTGAGGTTCCAGCTCATACTTGCTGAGCACATTTTTTAAATAGCGAGATTTCCCAGTTAGTTTTGACGTTGATAAGACAAAGTCGAACAGGTCTTCTATATTATGCGTTTTTAAGAAAAGCTGAGCATTTTCCTCTGAGTTAGAGGTTAGTATACCCATGTATTCTATGGATTTACGCAGTTGTTTTAACGCTGTATCCATATCCTCTATGAGGGGCAAATGAGGAATGCTTTTTTTCAAGGTGCGGGTGCCCTTGTATAAAATCTTAGGAACGGCGAGCTTAGATATTTCTAAATGCTCGAGTAGCTCTGATAGGGTGAGCTTTCTGAGGGAGGGGAGCTCTTCTTCACTGATCGGGCGAAGCTGAAATTCATCTGACATCTGATTATAGAGCTTTAGCACTTCATCGAGTGTATCGGCGATGGTGCCATCAAAATCAAAAATCAGTGCGCGGAACTTCATGAGGAGTTACTGTTATTAACTTATTCATCTGATTAGGCGAACTCAAAAAATCGAATATCTATTTTAAGTTAAATAGGGGTGCAGGATGTGATGAGAGCTTCGTTTTTATGAACCTGCCAGCGTATGTTAAAGCCATCTACAGAGCATCCATATTCACGGCCGCTGTCTCCTTTTTGGTAGGCTGGTCGGGGGTCTGCCGATAGGGTTGCTTCGATGAGGAGTTTGGGGAGCTTGGTGATGTTAATATCCGCTGCCCATTTTACAGGTAAAGCTTCTGGTGGCTGGTGCGCGAATCCACCATCAGCACTTTCAATAGAGTCCGCATAGGGGATGTATGGTTTTATATCGAGAATGGGAGTGCCATCTACGAGATCAACTCCTTTGACGTGAATGACTGGAGCGTTCTTATGATCTAGGTCAATGGACTCGATAGACACACATGAAAGCCCGATAGGGTTTGGCCGGAAGGGAGAGCGGCTAGCAAATACACCTACTTTTTCGTTACCTCCTAGACGAGGAGGCCTGACGGTAGGTTGCCACTCATCTCGTAACGCTTGATCAAATATAAAGATGAGCCAGAGATGGGAGAAGCCCTCTAAGCCTCTAAGTGCTTCGGTATTTCGAAATGGGGGTTGGAATACAATTTCGCCCCAAGCTTCAGGGACAATGCCAGGCTGCCGTGGTGCACCAAACTTCTCAGGGTAGCAGGTGTGAATATGGGCAATGGGGTTAAACTCTATAGGCATTTCGTTACCTTAAATACACGATACGGTGAATAGAGTCTATAGGTGTCTGCTAAATCTCGTGACAAAATAGCCCCTACAGCAGTGATGCTATAGAGGCTTTCCGTAGTCGACTATGTATTAACTAGAGAGAGTTTTATAGTTATGCTTGATGAGGCAAGAGACTAGAAAAAGGCTGCCTAGAACCATAACGATGGTAGGGCCAGTAGGGATATCTAGTGGAACAGATAGGATCACAGCGAACACAGCCGAAAGTGAGCCGACAATGCCTCCCCCGATAAAAAGCCACTTGGTATCATTGGTAAAAAGAGAAACGATAGCACCAGGAATAACGAGTAAACCAATGGATAAAATAGACCCCACAGCCTGGAAGCTAGCCATGAGGGCAAGGATCATCATAATATAGAGCAAGTAGTTCATCCAGCGAACCTTGACTCCCTGAACACTGGCAACACTGGGCTCAAATAAGGTGAGTAGCAGAGGCCTCATAAATAAGGTGGCACTTAGTAAGGTGAAGCAGGCGATGCCATAAAACACGATGAGATCACTGTCACTAACTGAGAGAATGCTACCAAATAACCATTCCTCGAGGTTTTGTGAAGTATGGGTATATTTCACTAGAATGACACCTAGAGCAAAGGCCGTGGTGACAAATATCGCTAATGCGGTGCTTTGTGGTAGACGCGTATTTCGTGTCAAAGCTATCGAGCCTAGCCCCACGATGAGTGAGGCGATGAGGGCTCCTAGGAATGCTCCCGCTTGAGTAAGCGTCCCTGTAATAAGCACGACGATGACGATGCCAGGTAGCATGGTGTGGGAGAGAGCGCTTAAGGTCAGTGAGCTTTTACGTAATAGAACGAAGCCACTAACACAACCATTGGTGAAGCCAATAAGTGCCGCAGCGAGGAGAGCTCTGCGGAAGAAAGGCATGTCTAACATTTGAATTAAATCAGACATGTTCCGAGGTTTGTGGGGTTGCTGGTGCGTCAAAGGTCCGCTGCAGGTTTTCCTCTGTGAAAACTTCTTCGATAGTTCCCTTAGCGATTATTTCTTGGTTCAACATGAGAACTTCATCGAAAATATCACCTAGGGTATTGAGCTCATGATGGGAGGCGATGATTAGGCGGTTTTCATTAGTCAGTTTACGCAGTAAGCGCGCTAAGTTAGCGGTGTGGTTTTTATCGAGTCCTGTAAACGGCTCATCAAAGAGTAATACGTGAGCTTCCTGCGCTACAGCTCTTGCTATGAATGCGCGTTGTTTCTGACCGCCGGATAGCTCGCTGATCTGGCGGTCGGCTAATTCGCCATCCATTTCCATAACGGCGAGAGCGTTCTCGACAGCAGCGTGATCAGAGGGTCTAAATTTTTTCCATGGACCAAGTTGCGAGTAGCGCCCCATCTCGACTACGCCTCGTACTGTAATGGGGAACTCCCAGTTAATGTCATCCTGCTGCGGGAGATAGGCGAACTCGCCTCCGCGGCATTTGATATGGTCTTCACCGGACCATGTGATATTTCCCTGTTGTTTTTTTACAAGACCAGCGATGGCTTTTAATAAGGTGCTTTTCCCTGCTCCGTTAGGTCCTACGAGGGCGAGACAGGTTCCGCAGTGACTCTGCATATTGAGTCCCTTTAGCACATGAAGATCATGATAGCTGACATGGAGATCCTCAATTTGTAATTGATGAGTTTGTCCATGGTTGTGGCTATGTGAGCAGCTTTTCATAGGGCGAATAATGACGATGTTACTACTGAGCTTGTGATGAGGTGTAATCGAATGTTTCCATCATCGTAGCACTGTGTGTGATGAAGGAGATTACTTGCTCATTTCCATAGGCCGGCGAGATAGTAATTTGTACAAAGTGGCGTGAGGACTCTTCAGGTGCCTCTTTCCAACTTACATCTAGTAGGTAAGTCGCCATGCTGTGGGACGGAATCTGAATGTCATGGTAACTTGGGTTTTCCATCTCAGAGGAGTCGTGTAGTATGGCTACCTCTGTATTGCTTTCAGAAATTATTTTTTTTATTTCATAAGAAATAGGGGTAGAAGAAAATGTTAGTTCTATTTCTACTTCTACGGTTTTCAGCTCTGGTTTTTCAGATGGTTTTTTAACCCTCGCTTGCTTTTGGGGAGGGGTATTATTTTGGATGTATAGGTATCCAGTGACGCCAGAAACGATTAAGATACCCAGCATGATGAGTGCTCTAGCGATGGGGGATCCGCGCATGAAATAAAGAGGTTGGTTATGAGCTTAGTGAGAACCTCTATCTCGCTTTAACGAGTTAGGGCTGAAACGATTGTTGTCACATTAGACTGCATCATACTCTCGTAGTTCGATGAGCCATCAGCGATGAGTGTGCCTCCTAGTCTGACACCTGTTTCTGCAGCGATGATTTTGAGCGATTTTGGGTTGGCTCGTTGTTCGGGGAAAATAGCTTTTACAGAATTCTTTTTAATCTCTTGGATAGCTTGAGCTTGGTAAGCAGCGCTAGTTTCTTGATTCGCGCTAATACCTTTGATGGGTAGCGCTTTGAATTTGTATTTATTACAAAAATAGCCAAATGCAGAGTGAGCTGTAGCGAGAACTCTACTTTTTACTGGGATGCGGCTTACTTCTCGTTTGATCCAGCTATGCAGGACGTCAAGACGCTTCGAGTAGATAGCAGCATTTTTCTTATAGGCTTTAGCATTTTGAGGGTCGATTTCGCCAAAGCTCTTGGCTACGACGCGAGCCGCTTTTTTCATATTACTTACGTCATGCCACCAGTGAGGGTCGATCGCTTCATGACTATGGGTGGGGCAGCAGATAAATTGACTGTCATGGGCGCTAATTTTCTGAGAGGGAATGGTTCTACCTACTTCCAGGACGACGGCACTACTTCCAAGTGTGCTTCGTAGCTTATCGAGATAAGTTTCGATACCTTTACCGCTGGCTAAATATAAACTAGCGCCTTTTGCTTTTAGTAAGACCTTAGGAGATGGATTAAAGTGATGCGGGTCCGCGTGTTTATCAATAAGCTCGATAACTTCCAGGTGGTCTCCACCTACCTGCTTAGCAAGATCAGTCATCAGCGGGTGTAGAGAGGCAACCTTTGGTTTAGCGTTTACTATATTTGTAATAGTAAATACCATAGCTATAACAGCTAATAGGTAGAGTAGAGTCCTCATAATGAAGTTATGGTAGTGTATGAAATTTATTATTGCAAGTAAATTGCATTAATAACCAGTGATAATTGACCAATTGCCTCAGGAATTCTTTGATAATAAGATTTCAGAGTATATAGCTAGAGCTGTGATTACACGTTTTGCCCCATCTCCGACAGGACAGCTGCATCTCGGGCATGCCTATGCTGCTATGTTTGCTTATGAAATGGCTATTAAAGGTGCTGGTGAATTTCTCATTAGGTATGAGGATATAGATAGCACACGCGTGCGTTCAGAATACTATCAAGCGATCGAGGACGATCTCGCGGCTCTTGGGCTGACATGGAAAATACCTGTGATAAGGCAGAGTGACCGATTAGCCGCATACCAGAAAGCATTGACTGAATTACAGCGGCTCGGTGTTGTGTATCCATGTTTCTGTAATCGGCGTGATATAATGGACGAGGTGAATAATATGGAAAATGCTCCTCATAGTCCAGAGGGCGTTATTTACCCAGGGATCTGTCGAGATCTACCGTCTAGTGAAGTTCAGCAGAGGTTGGCTGCTGGTGAGCCTCATTGCTGGCGGCTACATTCTGAAAAGGCAATTCAGCAGACTGGTGAGCTGAGCTTTCAGGATAGCTTTCATGGTGAGATAGCTGTGCGTCATGATTTACTCGGCGATGTCGTCCTAGCGAGGAAAGATATAGCGACCTCTTATCATTTAGCGGTAGTTGTGGATGATGATTATCAGAGTGTTACAGATATTACTAGGGGCGAAGATTTGCTGCCTTCCACACATGTACACAGAATTTTACAAAAACTTTTTAATATGTCTGAGCCAGCGTATCACCATCACCCTCTAGTCCTAGATAATGAGGGGATTCGCCTAGCGAAGAGGCACGACGCCCTTAGTGTTAGGTCGCTGCTTGATTCGGGAAAAACGGTGACGGAGATTAAAGGGTTGTTGCCCTTTTCTCTTACCTGAAAGGGTGTTTTTTTCTGTTAGTTTAGATTTTTTTAGAAAAATTATAAATTAAAGAGAGCTGATTTTTTTTAATTAGAATCCGCCATACTACTCTGGTGTCGGCTTACTCTGATAGAGAACTGTAATTCTCTTATAAGCTCTAGGTTTATTAAGGTAATGGTAATAACTATGTGAATAACACGCTATGCCTATAAACACTTCGATATACTACATGTAGTATTGTTAATAATTTGTGTATACTATATGAGGGAAAACGAAGTTGACCCTTTCATCTATTTTATGCAGTGTGCGATTCGCGATTGGCTTGTAACACTACCCCATTTCAAACAGTCGTGATTCACCCTATCTTGCCGTTTTAAGGCATTTAATTTTCGATAAAATCATTTCACATGGCTGACACCATCACAGTAACATTAGGAGATAGCACCTTCACCCTTGATCGCGAAAAAGCTGAAGAAGCTTATGCTGCGAAAAAGGTGATCAATGGTCGTAACTCCATGTTCTTTAACATTTTACCGCTGAAGTATCAGTGGGCGTATAATCTCTATAAGGAGATGAAAAATGCTCACTGGGAGCCAGCGGAAGTGTCTCTACAGACTGACATGGCTCAGTGGTCTCAGCTCAGTGAATCTCAGCAGACCCTGTTTAAGACGGCTCTCGGCGCATTTGCTAAGTCCCAGGAGCTATTTAAAGCGGAGACTATCTACACGATGCGCGACTTGATTACGGCACCTGAGCTGAAGCTTGTCTTTGGTCGCTTTGTGCATGAGGAGAATACCCGTAATGACGTGCTGGTTTACTTACACGGTGCCTTATCTCTAAATCCTATGGAGTGTGCAGCTCTTACCGCTACTTCGGCTGTAGAAGATAAAAAACACTTTCTTGAAGAGAGCTTTAGTAAGATAGACCGTAACACAGATACAACATCGCTTGAGAATAAGCAGGCGATAGCTCGTGATATTTTCCTCATAAATCAGTGTATGGAGGGGACTCAGTTTTACAGTCTCTGGGCAGTAATCTTCTCACTTGCAGCACAGAAGAAGATGTCAGGTGCAGGCGGTGTTTTCCATAAAATGATAGGGGATACAGCTTACCGTATTGACCTCTTTGACCAGCTACTGAAGGAGCTGATCTCTGAAAATCCTGAGTTATGGACAGAAGCTTTCCAGTCCGAGCTAGTTGATTATATGGAAAAATCAGTGAAGTTAGAGCAAGGCCTTATTTCTAGCCTGCCTGTTTCAGAGGCTGGACTAGATGCAGAGCTACTCGCTGAGTATATCGAATACATCGCAGACGAGCGCCTCGCCTCCTGTGGTCTACCTCGTCTCTACCATCGTGCATCCAGTCCGCTGCCGTGGCTTGATGAGCAGGTCCATATCGCTACTAAGCAAGCTGCTCACGCAGGCACCGCTGTGCTTGATAATACATTCGATGACGACGATCTATAAAACGACCTACTTTCATACCATCTCAGAACAAATTCTTACCTCACCCTCTTAATCTATATAATATCATGCCGACTGTTGCTGCAAAGCTAGATGACTACACCATTCCTCTTGATCAGGAAAAATCAGAACAAATTCTGGCTTCAAAAAGCGTCATCGGAGGGGCGAAGCTGAGTGGCTTCGGTTTACTTCCTCTCAAGTATCCTTGGGCGTGGGATATTTACTCAGACATGCGCGCTAACCATTGGGAGCCTGAGGATATCCCGATGCAGAAGGACGTAGAGCAGTGGCGTAGTAATGAAATATCTGACGTAGAGCGTTGGATTATCAAGATGGGTATCGGCTACTTCTCAGCTGCAGAAGGCATTGTAGGTGATAACATGATTCACGTAATCTGTGATCAGATGTCAGCACCTGAGCTAGAGCTCGTCTTCCGCCGTCACGCGCATGAGGAGAATATCCACGCAGATTCACTCGTCTATATGGTAAGCTCTCTGGGGCTCAACCCACACGAGTGTGAGGCTATCTTTGAGGGGGTAAAAACTGTGCAAGAGAAGACAGACTTTGTTGTCTCTAATAGCCGTTCACTCCGTCGTGACATGGATCTTTCCTTACTGGAAAATAAGCAGGCGCTCGCACGAAATATCTTCATCTTCGGTCAGTGCATGGAGGGCACACAGTTCTACGGTCTCTTCGGTATGATCCTCTCACTTTACCGTCAGAATAAGTTCCCAGGAATCGGGCAGATGTTCCGTTATACACTGCGTGATGAGTCGAACCACATTGAGCTGATGCGTAACTTACTCATGGATCTTGCGAACGAAAACCCAGAGATCTGGACTGCCGAGTTCAAGGAAGAGCTTCGTGATACCATGTCTGAGGCGATCAAGCTGGAGAAAAACTTCATCCGCGACTGCCTCCCTGTTTCTTCTGTAGGTTTAAACATCGAGGACTTCCACCAATACATCGACTACATCGCGGACCGTCGCCTTGAGTCATGCGGTCTAGAGCCACTCGTCGGCAATATTGAAAATCCATTCCCTTGGCTTGCTGAGATGATGGATATTAAGAAGGAACAAAACTTCTTTGAAGGCCGTGTTACCGAATACCAGAAATCCACCGCCCTAGGTCAAATCGACGATGATGACCTGTAAGAAGTGTGAGGCTTGCCAGTAGCTCCATCACAAACACCAATCTCACTAATCTCCTCATCCAAACTACCAAGGAACTATCTGCAATGCTTCAAGCGCTGATTAATTCCCTGCAATGCAAACTCAAAAAAACTGATCACTCTCTACTGATCACCCGCCCACATCTAAAACACTGATCACCGATCACTCTATACTGCACACCCATATCATGTATCGCTCCATTTCACTCGAAGAAGATCTGGCTTTGAAAAAAGTCATCACAGATCGCGCCGCCAACACAGAAATCTCAGACCGCTTTGCGTGGCATGAAGCGATGGAGGGTTCGCAAGTAGGTGGTGTCTCTCAGGTGATCGTAACCGCTGGTTCTAACGAAGAAGAACTTTCGCTTTCAAACGTCGCAGATACCATTGGTAGTGCACTAACAGATCTTCTTATTTCACGTAAGCAGAATGACGATAGTATTTTTAATGAAGAGAATCGTTCGTTTGTATCTAACGTAGCAAACAGAGTCGCCACATCACTGACGGAGCAGGTGAAAGAGGGCGGCCAGATACGTTTAACGCAGAACGATCTCTACTTACTGATTGAGAGGGCACTGATTGAAAACGATGCGCATGATGTTGCCAAGTCGCTGATCTTTTCCCGCTCACTTGAGAAAAACGGTGAAGTAATTGTTTCTGATGAGCCACACAGCATGCCTGTGCGCCTTATCCGCAGAACTGGAAATGTAGTGCCGTGGAGCCAGACAAAGATTGAAATAGCGGTGCGCAAGGCGTTTCTATCTATCAAGGAAGATCCAGAATCAGCAGTGACGGTTTCAACCGCAGTGACTGAGTCTGTCCGCAATGGCGACTCAGCTTTTGCTCACATCGAAAACGTGCAAGACCTGGTGCAGGAGGAACTCATGCGTCAGGGGCACTTTAAGGCAGCTGAGGCATACATTCTCTACCGTGCTCAGCGCGCCCAGATGCGTCTAGATGAACTGCCCACTGAAGACCCTAACCAGGAGTCCATGGTCGTAGTTACTGATCTCGATGGTAATACTGATTTCTGGGACGGTTCAGAGCTACGTAAGCGCATTACTTTCGCGTCCATCGGGCTTGACCTCTGTATCTCTGAGCAGGAAATTGAGCAGGAACTTCGTCGCTCCATCGGGGCTGAAATCTCACGTGAAGCACTGCAGTCGACTGTTATTCTCAATGCTAAGTCCCTCATCGAGCGCGATGCTGATTTTGCTAAATTTGCTGGTCGTATTCTCCTTACCTACATTTATGAAGAGGTTCTCAACTGGAGCATCCTCACCGATGGTATCGATGGCTTGAAAAAAGCGCACACGACTCAGTTTAAGAAATACCTCCAGCACGGTATCGCCATTAAGCGTATCTCACCAGACGTAGTCGCTCAGTATGACCTCGATAAACTTGCTGAAGCTCTCGACCCAACAGCCGATCTCGACTTCGAATATCTAGGAGTTCAGACGCTCTATGATCGCTACCTAGTCATCGATAAAACGAGCGATAAGCACCGTCGCTTAGAAACTCCGCAGTTCTTCTGGATGCGTGTAGCTATGGGCCTCTTCCGTGCTGAGAAGGAAAACCGTGAAGACTGGGCAATCCGTCTTTACAACCTCTATAAAGGTCGCCGTTTCTGCTCATCCACACCTACACTCTTCAACTCAGGAACTCTCCATTCACAGCTCTCATCATGCTACCTCTATAAGGTGGATGACTCTATTGAGTCCATCATGCAGCGCGGTATTGCAGAAAATGCTTATCTCTCTAAGTGGGCCGGCGGACTTGGTGGATCATGGACAGCAGTCCGTGGCACAGGTGGTTACATTCAGGGCACTAATGGCGAGTCACAGGGAATCATTCCTTTCCTCAAACTGCATAACGACCAGCTCGTAGCAGTGAACCAGGGTGGTAAGCGCCGCGGCTCAGGCTGTGCGTATCTTGAGCCATGGCATAATGACATCGATGACTTCCTAGAACTCCGTAAGAACACAGGTGACGAGCGCCGCCGCTGTCACGATATGAACACGGCGAACTGGATTCCTGACCTCTTCATGAAGCGTATGGAAGCCCGTGAAGAATGGTCACTTTTCCGCTCTAATGAAACTCCTGATCTTCACGATCTCTACGGTAAGGCATTTGAGCTCCGCTACGTGGAGTATGAGAAAATGGCAGCAGAAGGTAAGGTCTGGACTCGTAAAGTTCCGGCCATTGATATCTGGAAAAACATGCTGAAGATGATCTTTGAAACAGGTCATCCATGGATCACATTTAAGGATCCATGTAACCTCCGCTCACCACAGGATCACTGCGGGGTCATCCACTCATCGAACCTCTGCACAGAGATTACTCTGAATACCTCTGATGAGGAAACAGCCGTTTGTAACCTCGGTTCCGTAGTGCTTGATACACACGTCACTAAGGACGGCGCACTTGATCACGAGATGCTGAAGGAAACTATCACCGTCGCCATCCGTGCGCTCGATAACGTGATCGACATTAATTTCTACCCTACTGATGCTGCTAAGACAGCTAACAGCCGTCACCGTCCTATCGGAATGGGGGTCATGGGACTTCAGAATGCCCTCTATAAGAAAGGCCTCGCCTTCGCATCAGACGCAGCTGTGGAGTTTAATGACGAGTTCATGGAAGCTATTTCCTACTACGCCTATGACGCATCCAGCGAGCTTGCTAAAGAGCAGGGAGCTTACTCCAGCTATAAGGGTTCTAAGTGGGATCGCGGTCTACTTCCACAGGACACCGTTGACATTCTTGAAGACGAACGTGGCGTAAAAGTCGACGTGCCACGCGGCTCTAAGATGGACTGGACTCACCTCCGCGCTAAGATTGCTGAGCACGGCATGCGTAACTCCAATGTTCTCGCCATCGCTCCTACTGCTACGATTTCAAACATCATGGGAACCACACCATGTATCGAGCCAAACTACAAAAACCTCTACGTGAAGAGTAATCTCTCAGGAGACTTTATCGTGCTCAACCGCGAGCTCGTTAGCGACCTGAAAAAAGAAGGTCTCTGGGGACAGGAAATGCTTGATCAGTTGAAATACTTCGATGGTGAACTCACTGAGATTGATGAAATTCCAGACGCGATTAAAGAGAAGCACAAGACCGTCTTCGGAGTCGGCTATGAGGCGATCATTAACGCCGCCGCACGCCGTCAGAAATGGCTGGATCAGGCACAGTCAGTGAATCTCTTCCTTGCCACACCAGACATGAAGAGCCTCAGTCACATGTATCGCAGAGCATGGCACACAGGTATGAAGACCACCTACTACCTAAGAACCATGCAAGCATCAGGCACAGAAAAAGCCACCACCACGCAGAACAAAGAAATGCGAGG
>CAYNLE010000041.1:0-20507 GCA_964397975.1 uncultured Verrucomicrobiales bacterium
AGGCCTCCTTCGCTAAGTCCCTGCCGACTTTCAGCTTCACTAGATTAAACCCCGAGTCCACAGCCTCATACAAGCTCCAGCTATCCATTGGGATCGTAGCGTGGCTCTCTGGCACGGATAGACCGTTAAATATACTAACATTTCTCATACGTGCCTGAGCATCTTCTTTTGCACAGTCTAAAGCTCTTTCAGACAAAGGCGTTAATACCCCTTCTGATAATTGCTTTAGTGTATTATCTAAATCAAGATCACCTAATTCAACCCATGGATGAATACAGCCGTATCCACAGCATATACCAGCCTTCTCTACACGTAATAGAGCTCCATGGTATATATTTTTAGCCGTTTTTGCATTAAGAGCATTTTTACTTCTTAAGGTATAACGGTGAATGTAAATCCGCGAATCCACAGCATTAATGTAATCATTTATACACCAGCAAGCAAGCTCCCTATTATTTACCTCATGCTACTAAAGTATATGCAGAAGCATACATCACGAGCTGAATAGCAGCTAATGCCAAGTATTTATTATAGATCGGGCCTGCTGAATTCACCTTTACAGAATATAATATAAACACACCCAATAAGGCTGCTGGTAAAAAATAGAGCAACCCTACACTTCCAGGAAAAACAAGCGGTAGACAGGCATACGCTGTTGCGTTCATCAGATAGAGTAATAGCAACGCTTTCTCCCGCCCCCACTGGACTGCCAAGGTATTTTTACCATTCGACTTATCCTCCACAGCATCTCTTAGGTTATTGATCGAAATCAGCACAGCAGACAGACAGCCTATAGCCAAGCCTGTCATCCAAGCCTCTGTATACCACTCTCCAGTCTGAACAAACACCGTTCCACTAACGGCTACTAAGCCAAAAAACAAAATTACAAAGAGCTCACCCAAGCCCTTATAAGCCAGTGGTAGAACACCACCGGTGTATCCGTATGAAAAATAAAACGATGGAAGGCCTATCAAAATCATTATCCAGCCACGCTCAACAATCAAAGGCACAGAAAAAGTAGCAGCTAACAGCAAGCAAGAGCATGCCGAGAGGTAAACTGTTTTACGTGACAGTTTTCCTGACGCCGTTGCTCTCACTGGACCTATACGGTTCACTGTATCAGCACCTTTATCGGAATCGATTGCGTCATTAAAAAAATTCGTCGCAATCTGAATCCACAGTGCTCCCATCAGGGTAAAAAATGCTAAGCTGACACTCCATTCTCCCTCTATGTGATTTGCCAAAACCACACCTACCCACACAGGGACTAGTGCCGCAGGTAGGGTTTTAGGACGGGCGGCTAGGATGAAAGATTTCAAATTTAAATTAGTTACTATTGAAGGAATAAAGTGCTGTTATTTTCATCTCTCTTCAAGAGTCTTTTATCATTAAAGATTTTCACTAGACAAAACGCGTATTATAAAGCCTCCTATTGGCGGTATAATAGCCCATTACAATATTATGAAATACGAATTTATTCTTAAAACAACAAGCATTGCCTCAGTAATCGCAGGGACAATGGCTTTCACAAGCTGTGGTGAGAAACCTGAAGCGGCAAACGGAACATCAGAGGACGGAGCTGCAACAGCTAAAGTTCTACAATTCTCAGCCATCCCTGACGAAGATACAACAGCACAAGCTGAGCGTTATGCTCCAGCTGTTAAATGGCTCAGTGAAGAGCTAGGGGTTAAATTTGAATTCGTTCCATCAAGCGACTACGACGCATCTGTCAGTAAATTCGAACTCGGTGACGTTCAGTTAGCGTGGTTCGGTGGTGTCAGCGGCGTTAAAGCACGCAATGCCGTAGAAGGATCAAGAGCTCTGATCTCTGGAGAAAAAGATCTCGCATTTAAATCTTACTTCATCGCTCACGAGTCAACAGGACTCACTAAATCAGATGAATTTCCAACAGCCTTAAAGGGTATGACATTCACTTTTGGTAGTGCAGGCTCTACTTCTGGCTGTATTATGCCAGCTCACTTCATCGTAGAAAACACAGGCAAAGGGCCGCTTGACTACCTAGGTCAAATTGGCTTCTCAGGAGCACATGATAAAACGGCTTACCAAGTTCAAGACGGCACATTTAAAGCAGGTGCTATGAACTTCAGCACATACGAAAAACTTGTCAAAGCAGGTAAGATCGATGCTAACAAGTGTCGTGTCATCTGGGAAACACCTACTTACGCTGACTACAACTTCACAGCACGTGGTGACCTCGACAAGAACTTCGGCGAAGGTTTCACTGACAAGCTTCAGAAAGCTCTTTTAGAGTGTAAAGATCCAGCTGTTCTTAAAGCGTTCGACCGTCAGAAATTCGTAAAAGTAGACAATGCAACTTTCCAGGGCATTGCAGATGTCATGAAGAATGTTAAGTTGAAGTAAGCTTCACTTATAACACTTTTATATAGGCTAGGGTAATTACATTTGCCCTAGCCTGTTTTTATTTAATAGTATCTACTCATGTCACTTACTCTGGATCAAATCTCCCACAGCTATGGTAGCCATACTGCGGTGAGTGACATTTCACTGAAAATCAACTCTGGTGAGCAAGTCGCTCTGATCGGCCCCTCTGGATGTGGTAAAACCACTCTGCTAAAGATCATGGGCACCCAGATCGACCCTACAAAAGGAGTGATCACTCAGCTTAAACGGAACCCCAGCGAACTCAGCCCACGCGACTTAAGGAAACTGCGCACCGAAATCGCAATGATCCCCCAGCACCTTGGGCTCGTCCCAAACATTCGTGTGCTACAAAATGTCCTCAACGGAGGTTTAGGCCACTTAGGTTTATTAGCATCACTTCGGCAGCTCACTTTCCCTGCCAAGAAAGATGTTCTTACTGTGCACGAGATCCTTCAGCGAACCGGCATCAGCGAAAAGCTATACGACCGCACTGACAGCCTCTCTGGCGGACAGCAGCAGCGCGTAGCTGTAGCAAGAGCTCTCTACCAAAACCCTCAGATCATTTTAGCGGACGAACCCGTCTCGGCAATCGATCCCGCCAGAGCTCGCAGCATGATCAAACTGCTCACGAAGTTATCAAAAGAAGAAGGTGTCACCCTCATCGTATCGCTGCATAATCTAGAGCTCGCTAGAGAGTTTTTCCCACGTCTCATCGGCATGCGACAGGGAGAAATGGCTTTTGACAGCTCACCTGAAAACCTCACAGATAAAACCTGCCAGGAACTTTACCAGATCCCAGCGAGCGACATCGGCTAATCTATCATGCTGGCTTCATTACATCATGATATTAAAAGTAATGGTCGTAAGCTGACCATGCTCGTATTTATCATCTTACTTTTTTTATGCTCATGGATTTTAGGCCCCTTCCCTACAGAGCTTTCAGATAGCTCTGATAGTTTTTTAAAAGCCGCTCTGCACCCAGGCCTCAGTGATCAAAACACACGCCTACCTGATGACGCCACCCCATTCATCATACGTATAAGCAAGGAGCTACTTACAACGATCCGCTACGCCGCCATTGCCATGAGCATGGCTGTCCCTGCGGGATTAATCTTAGGCTTTCTAGCCTCCACGGCATGGTGGCCACCGCGAGCGAGCGGTAAACTAGTAAGGTTTATCATCGCGCCTGTATATTTTTTCATCCGGATATTGATCACGCTGATGCGCTCAGTTCATGAGTTAATATGGGCGCTCTTATTTTTAGCCGCGCTAGGGCAGGACACCATCACAGCCTGCGTCGCCTTAGCTCTACCTTTCGCAGGCACTCTAGCTAAGGTGTTCTCTGAAACAATCGATGAACAAACACCTCACGCATTCCGCCAAGCATCTGCGTCTGGCGCGGGTTCATTACAAGCGTTTTTAAGCACTCTTATACCGCAGTCATTCCCTGAAATGGCTACCTATACACTCTATCGGTTTGAATGCGCCCTACGCTCATCTGCGGTTCTGGGTTTCATAGGAGTAGAAACCATCGGGCTATCTATTAAGAGATCGTTCGAGAATAATTTTTATAATGAACTATGGACCGAGCTCTATCTATTATTAGCGGTCATCATCATTGTCGAAATATTAGGATCTAAGCTAAGACAACGTCTAAACAGCATTCCTAGTAGTAAGTCACAGGTAAAACTGTCAACCGAACCTACCACCCGAATCAGGCAACTACGTAAAGCTGCACCTCGCTGGAAAATGACAAGGTTCCTGCTATGGAGCGCTATTATCTTAACTGCTCTCTCATGGTTCCCTCATGCTGTCGGGATCGATGCCCAACCTCTCACACGTGACAACCAAAACATAGACCGTATCGAGAGGACCTCCCTCTTTCTTAAAAAACTAATCCCCGAACCAGTCAAAGAATCTGGATCGTGGGCTGATGCTGCAGGCTGGATTCACAACCTATGGGAAAAAAATGCTCAGGAAGCTGTTATCAATACAATCGCCATGGCCACAGCTGCTGTTATTCTATCTTCGATTTGCGCTTGGTTACTGCTGCCGATAGCAAGTAGAAATCTAGCCTCAGTAAAACCTCTCGGTATATACAACGGTAAGACCAGCGTTCTTTTCCAGCTACTCTGGAAGTCGATTGGCTCCATCACGCGTACATTCTTTGTCGTTAGCCGCGCTATCCCTGAGTATATCTATGCCTACTTATTAATCGGCTTACTCGGAGTCAGCGCATGGCCGCTCGTCATCGCCCTTGCTCTTCATAATTTAGGCATTCTAGGTCGCCTATGGGGTGAAGTCATTGAGAACCAACCAGAGTCAGCTGCCCAACAAATCGCTTTATCAGGATCAGGTAGATTAAAGGTATATCTGACCACCTATATACCAGCTACATTCAATCGCTTTTTAATGTATCTCTTCTACCGCTGGGAAACATGTATCAGAGAAGCCACCGTGCTTGGTATGTTAGGCTTCGCTACTCTCGGCTTACAAATACAGATCTCAAGAGAGACTTACCGAGCTTACGATGAGGTTATCTTTTACGTGCTACTCGGTTCAGCACTTATCTTTATAGGAGACCTCGCCTCATTTTTCCTGAGACGAAGTCTAAATAAAACGTAACTCAGCTTATGGAACTCGAGGGAACTTACTGAAGTCTGGCTCTCTTTTTTCAATAAAAGCATTTTTCCCCTCCTTAGCCTCTTCACTCATGTAATAAAGAAGTGTCGCATTCCCAGCCAGGTCTAACAGACCCATTTGACCATCACAGTCAGCATTAAGCGCAGCCTTAAGACAGCGCATAGCGATCGGTGAATGCTCAAGCATTTCACGACACCACTGAAGCGTTTCTTTTTCCAAATCAGCGAGTGGCACAACGGTATTTACCAAGCCCATGTCTAAAGCTTGCTGCGCATCGTATTGACGACAGAGATACCAGATCTCACGAGCTTTTTTCTGCCCAACGATACGTGCTAAATAGCTCGAGCCAAGTCCACCATCAAAGGAGCCAACCTTAGGACCAGTCTGCCCAAAGCGTGCATTATCAGCTGCTATCGTAAGGTCACAGACAACGTGTAAAACATGCCCACCACCGATAGCGTAACCAGCTACCATCGCCACAACAGGCTTCGGTAAGTTACGGATCTTACGCTGCACGTCTAAAATATTTAAACGAGGCACACCGTCATCGCCTATATAGCCTGCATGACCACGAACTTTCTGATCACCACCAGAACAAAACGCCTGATCGCCGGCACCAGTTAGAATAATAACCCCTACCTCTGGGTCTTCATGAGCGAGGTCAAAAGCTCTTAAAAGCTCCCGAGTCGTTTCTGGACGAAATGCATTACGCACCTCAGGACGATTAATCGTTATTTTGGCTATATGCCCGTCTTCCGTTTTCTCATAGAGAATATCTTCAAAGGTGTGTGCTGATTTCCACATAAAGCGAATATCAATGTATAGACAGCTTCGTGCAATCGTAAATCAACGAGTCTGATAAATTTTTATAAACCGCTCACACTGCGCTACAAACTCTGGAGAGCTTTCCCAAGGAAGCCGATGACCACAAGCTGGTAATATAACATGCTCAGCAACAGATAATTCATCGACAGCAGCGGCGGCTACCTGGGTGAATTTTTGATCGCTCTCACCCGTTAACCATAGCATAGGACAGTTAATCTGATCGAGTGACGGTAACAAATCCTCCTGTGCGCCCAAAGACCAATCGATAAACGACTGGGAAATCTGACGGCTCTTATCTTTCAGCAACATTCTATCTGCCAAGTTAGCCGAAGGCTGCCCCATTGGCTGGAGCACACCCTGATCTTGCCATTCATTTAAAAACTCAGCCCACTCACAGCTTAACGCCTTTTCTGACCAATCCAGATCTCTAGCCTTTCTAGCAGTCTTCTCTTCAGAACTACATAAACCAGTATGAGCAGAAACGATCACCGCAGCCCGCCATTGATCTGGCTGCGATATCAAAGCATGCAGCGCTATCCGCCCGCCCATCGAGTAACCAAGGATGATAGGATCATCATCCCTAGCTCGAATATGTGCAGCTATACGAGCTCCGACTTCCTTAAGCGAAACCTTATCCGAGTCTAAAAAACTCCAGAGGTCTAAGGCTTCGCATTTTAAACCTACTGCACAGAAATCATGAATGAGCTCCGTCCAATCGCGGTCACTACCGACCGCGCCGTGCAGAGCCCAAATCATGCTTTAGAGAGTTTTTAAGCAATCCTGAATCGCTGCGAAATTCGGCATCTTAGACGGGTCATCTAAAACTTCCGCGTAACGAACTACCCCACCTTTATCGAGAACAAAGGCTGAGCGCTTAGGAACACCGCCCATAATTAAGTTCTTCTCAGGAAGAAATGATTCATATGCCACACCATAGGCTTCTGTAGCTGTGTGCTCGTAGTCGCTCAATAAAGTAATGCCAATACCTTCCTTATCCGCCCACTCTTTCTGAGCAAATGGGTTATCGCCTGAAATACCTAGCACTTTAGCATTAAGTGACTCGTAAATAGAAAGGTTCTTCGTGATATCACAGAACTCAGCAGTGCAGCCGCCTGTAAATGCCATTGGCACAAAGAGGATCAAAATATTTGTTTCTCCCACTATGGAAGAAAGTGAAAGTGTCTGAGGTCCTTCTTCCGTTAATGTAACTAAGTTAAAATCTGGGGCCTGATCGCCTACTTGAATACTCATGCATAGATCATGAACGATGAAGTATTCGATGGCAAGTATTCAGCTCGACAGTTTTTCAACTACGAGAAAAAAACCTACCTAACAGAAGCCCTGCAACTCCTCCACCTAGGTGACAGCTATGACTAATTCTCAAGAGATCTCCAGCTCCGCATTGAATCAAGATCTCACTCATAGAGGAAAATAAAGGAAGAGCGAAGCCCGGGTGCATTAATAAAAACACCAGCTCCGTCAAACAAATACCCGCGGCTAGATTCCCCCTGCTTAAGGGCAGCTTCCACACCTTGCTATATGGAGACATAGCTAGCAAGGCTAGCAATAATGCGTAACAACCACCTGAAAGACCTACTAAATGCTGGTCTTCATACCCTTTAGAAACAGCAAGACCTACGGTAACAATGTGAAAAAAACCGCCAGAAAGAACACCTAACAAAAAAATCACAACACTATTTTTAAAGCCCCACTTTGGAATAGCAATGAGCACTAAAAAGACAAACAGCACTAAATTCACAAGTAGATGAAGCCAACTTGCATGTAGCACCGAGTACGTTAGCAGCTGCCACACTTTACCATCGGTGAATCCACCCCAGGATAAACCATATTGAATGTAGTATTCGGTCATTAAGCTCAGTAAAATTTCTCACTGAGCAGAATTAGCCGACTAGTGAATTAATTAAATTAACTCATCTGTTATAAGCAAAACCAAACACCTAGTCCAACCTCAAAGAAAGCTTATTCCACAGGAAACACAAGCTTCCACGACGAAACGGGCTAATACCCAGCAACAAAAAAGCGCCCAGCTATAACAACTGGGCGCTTAAAAAGTCGGATGTTAGACTAATCGTTAATTAGCTCTACCAGAATAAGAAGCCTCAGCTGTGTTGATCTTTAGCTTATCTCCTATTTTCACAAATAAAGGAACCTGAACAACTAGACCTGTTTCCAGAGTTGCTGGTTTAGTAGGGTTATTAGCTGTATCTCCCTTAAGGCCCTCTGATGATTCCGTAACGGTAAGCTCAACAGTGCCTGGCACATCGACACTTACTGGGTTCCCTTCAATGAAAAGGACCTCGGCCTGCATTCCCTCTACTAGATAGTTTTTATTATCACCAATAAGCTCGGCTTCTAAAGTCACCGTGTCATAAGTTGTCATGTCCATGAAGTGGCAACCTGATGGGTCAGAATATGAGAACTCAAGCTTCTGCCTGTCTGTCTCTATGATATCTACCTTATCACTTGATGCGAAACGAATACTCTTCGTCTTTCCTGACTGGAATGAACGAATAGTAACAGCAACGAGAGCGTTGCCTTTACCAGGTGTACGGTGATCGAGATTAAGCACGATACCAGTTTCACCTTCATACTTAATACACTGTCCTCTTTTAACGTTAGTTGCGACGATTGCTCCCATAATAATTTTTAGGTAATAAATTTTTTGTTATACCCAATGTATATGGATATAAATCAGCCTTTAGCTGCCATTGGCTTAAACACTACCAGCCCACAGGTCAATCGGCTTTTACAGCGTCCTCTGTAGAAAACCGAATAAGAAGCCACTGTTATACTACGGCCACGTCACGGTAGTAAGAGGTGCCTCAAGCGAACTTCTTAGCTCATCATAACGTGATGGCGTATGAAGTCTAATCCTCAGATGAACGGGTTGCCCAGCCTCAGTCCCTATATTACCGACGATGTGCTCATACTTGTCGTTATTTAATCCAGTACGGATAACAAGAGGCTTGGGCTGTGCCAATGTAAGCTCGTCAAGAGGGTCTCTCACGAGAGGGATAGTTTTCCCTTCAGCATCAGTTATGTTAACTTCGATAAGGTCATGCAGCCGATTTTTCAGACAAGCAAAAGCGATACTCTGCTCGCTTTGGTTCAACACATGAAAGTCGAAAGACAAAAAATATTTATCACCAGTAGTATAAGCTTTTTGTATTAACTGAACATTAGTCACCCCCATAGAGACACCTGTTAAATCGACTTTAGCACTTATAGGAGTATAGTACACAGGTGCCGGTTCTGATTCTGAATCCAGCTGCTCACAAGAGCTCGTGAACAAAGATACGCTAAAAACTAAAACGGCGTGCTTTATAAGCGTGTATGCTTTCATAGCTAGGTAATTATATAAATTATAGTAATTTTAAACGGGCAAAATCTTGAGTGTCGATTAACCCTACAGGTTTTCCGCCTGAGTCCGTCACAACTATATCATCTACTCGATGAGCCCCTATCGTCGTCACTGCCTCAACGGCGAGCGAACCGGAAAGCAGCGTGATAGGATCTTTTGTCATAATTACATCAACAACTTCATCACCAATACCTGGATTCTCCTGAAACGAGCGAGCAAAGTCACCATGTGTAAAAATACCAGCCATCGTCCCCGTTTCACTAACAACAACACAAGCTCCACTACGAGCATTACTCATAGCCTGCAGCGCACTATGCACCGTATCGCCTAGCCCTACTACAGCTACAGAGTCACCGCTTCGCATAATATCATCTACCTTAGTTAATAAAGCTCGGCCAAGCGACCCACCTGGATGATAACGGGAAAAGTCATCTTCCGTAAAGCCACGCGCTTCTAGTAAAACCATCGCTAACGCATCCCCCATCACCAGCATCGCTGTAGAAGAGGAGGTAGGAGCTAAATTAAGCGGGCAGGCCTCACGTGAGACTTTCGTCAAAAGACTTACATCACTGTGCTGAGCCAAGGTCGACTCCGCGTCCCCAGTTACGCCGACTAGCTTAATATCGAATCTTTTAATAAAAGGTAACAGATCTAGTAACTCAGTCGTCTCCCCTGAATAAGAAAGAGCCACCACCGCATCACCATCTGAAATCAGGCCTAAATCTCCATGAAGTGCGTTTTGTGAGTTTAGCACCACTGCCGTCGCTCCAGTAGAATTTAACGTCGCCGCGATTTTATGACCAATATTCCCTGACTTACCGACACCTATAACGATAATCTTACCTCCCTCATCAATACTAGCTTTAAGCAAGGATACAGCTTTATCAAAAGAATCATCCAGAGACTGAGAAACCTGCTGTAAGGCCTCTATTTCGATTTTGAAAATCTCAGCACCTCTCCGGGAATGATTATTACTCTTCACTGAAGTAGATTTACACTCACTATTGCGACTGTAAAAGGCCTAAAATAAAGCCTCTTTTTAGTCTCTTGATTTTTTTTACTTTTTGGTGTCATTTTTTCTTGCCGATTCTCAAAATTCTGTCAGTTTGCCGCCGCGCCTAGCGCACCACAAGTGAAGCGACCTGTTCGTCTAGTGGTTAGGACTCCGCCCTTTCACGGCGGCAACACGGGTTCGAGTCCCGTACAGGTTGCCATTTAACCCCCGATTTTCGGGGGTTTTTTTTGTGTCTACTATCTCGCGCTACAACAACGCTTACCTTGATAAGCTAAACGTAAAAATAAAATGCTCGCCAGCCTCTACCTGTTTGCTAGGTTCGTCGCTCATTGGCTAATATTTAACTTAGCTAAGTGAACGTATTTTACATTTATTATACAAATCATCATGTCAGACCAACAATCTACGCCCGTTATACCGAAGAAATATCTTCTGTCGTTCATACTCGTTACCGTGCTCTTCGCACTGTGGGGATTCGCCAACAACTTCACTGACCCAATGGTCAAGGTCTTTAAAGACGTCTTCGCTATTAGCAACGCCCAATCAGCCTGGGTGCAAAAAGCATTCTACGGTGGTTACGCTACCATGGCTATACCTGCTGCTCTTTTCATTCGTAAATTTTCCTATAAAGCCGGCATCATCGTAGGTCTTATTTTATTCGCCACCGGAGCACTATTATCAATCCCAGCCGCTAACAGCGTTAACTTCTGGCTCTTCATCGGTGCTATTTACATCCTTACATTTGGCCTCGCTTTCCTCGAAACCACGGCTAACCCATACATCCTTTCTATGGGAGACGCGTCGACATCAACACGTCGCCTTAACCTAGCTCAAGCGTTCAACCCAATTGGATCACTTGCAGGAGCCGCCATTGCGACATCATTTGTATTAACTAACGTTCAAGTTGCTGACTTCAAAAATGATGTCAATGGCTACAAACAAGAACTATCTAGTGAAAAAACAGAAGCAGCTGACCTCAAGATTCTACCGTTCTTAAAAGTTAAAGAGCGTGAGAGAAAAAACGATCCTAACGTAAAAGCATATGTAACAGCTACTACTTCTGAAGAAACAACAGTTGACCAAGCGCTAGTGGATTTCCGCGAGGGCAAAATCGAATCATACCAAGGTTTAACTTTCCCTGAATTACAGAAAAAAGACCTCAACTTAGTATCTACTACCTACATGACTCTTGGCCTCATCGTATTAGGCACATTAGTTATCTTTTTAATATCTAAATTTCCTAGCACAGCAAAAAGTGACGAAGACAAGGAAAGTATTGATTTCATACCCACTGTTGGACGTCTATTTACTAACCCTAGATACGTAGGTGGCATCATCACACAGATGTTCTATGTTGGAGCTCAGATCATGGTCTGGACATTCATCATTCAATACGCTGAAAACGAGCTCGGCATGGACAACGCTACAGCAGGTAAACACCAAATTGCGGCCCTTGTCCTATTCCTATCATTCCGTTTTATCTGCACAGCATTCCTCAAGTATGTGTCTCCAGGCAAACTCCTTGCAGTTCTCGCTATTGGTGGAATCCTCACTACATTGGGAGCTATTCACATCACAGGAATGAATGGACTCTATAGCCTCATGCTTATCTCAGCATGTATGTCGCTCATGTTCCCTACCATCTACGGACTCGCTCTCGAAGGGATCGGGCAGGACGCAAAACTCGGCTCTGCAGGCCTCATCCTCGCTATCGTCGGTGCTGTATGGCTAACCGGCTTCCAAGCTTCTATCTTAGACCTTGACAGCTTCATGGGCACTACCGCTACACGTGGATCATTCTACCTCAGCGTAGGCTGTTTCATCATCATCGCCGCATACGGTATCATGTGTAGAAATCCTCGTTTGAAAACTTCTTAAAGTTTTCACCTTTAGATTAAATTTAATGGGTGCCGTTTATGCGGCACCCATTTTTTATAGCTTCAGACTTCAGACTCAAAAGCTGATTAGCTAAACTTGACCACATAAGATTTCTCGCTAGCCTTCATTATCTTCACTGGTTCACAAGCCAGATAACCTTTTACAAACGTTTCAACGATACACCGTGAGCACTACTGATAACTCTCCCACGAATACACCTGACCTCGAAGTCAAAGACGCCTTACTCATCTTCAACTCTGTCTGGGACGAACTCGAAGCTGAACGTGGCCGCGAGCACATGCGCTTCCCAAAAGAACTCATCCTACTAGGTGGAGCTCCAGGATCAGGCAAAGGAACGAATACTAACTTCATCAAAAATGTTCGACAAATTTCCAGTGAACCTATCGTAATTAGCTCGCTGCTTAACACTCCCGAAATGACGGAGCTAAAAGCTAAGGGTCTCATGATTGGTGACAGAGAGGTTGTAAATATCCTCTTCAGAAAAATGCTCGATACAACTTACCGTGAAGGCGTAATTCTGGATGGGTTCCCCCGCACACAGGTTCAGGTAGAGTGCATCAGAATGCTTTACGATAAAATGGTAGATCTTAAGCGAGCATTCCAAGACACCGAGCTCAAGGTTCATTTTAAGCAGCCTATTTACCATATCATGATCCTCTTTGTCGACGAAGTAGAGAGCATCGCTCGCCAGCTAAAACGCGGCCATGAAATCATCGATCATAACAAAGAAGTTAGAAAAACAGGTATCGGCGAACTACTAGAAGAACGCCCTACAGATACTGATGTCGAGCTAGCACGCAGCCGCTACGCCACCTTTAAAGAGCACACCTATGACGCGCTCTTATCACTAAAGCAAATTTTCCATTACCACTTTATCAATGCCCAGCTACCGCTAAAGGCAGTTCAGGAAAATATTCTAGAAGAACTGGAGTATCAAAGCTCCCTCGAGCTTGACCCTCGGACCTACGATGTCCTACGTGACATACCTGAAGTTTCAGACATCATTCTCCACGCTCGCCGTGACCTCGTTTACAGAATTGATCGCTACCACCTTGAGAAGCCTGTATTATTTGAAAAAGTGGTCAAATTGATAGAGAAAGACTTCATCCCCATCATCATACCTCACTCTATTTCTGGCAGAGCACACATCAACTCAGAACATGAGCTACTAGATACCCCTGATGCTATCCCTATGCTGATCGATATATTTAGTGAGCGTGGATTCCTTGCCTCTGTAGACATTCATCTCGTCGAGATCCCTGACCATTTTGACCTAAAGACGGGTGCTATCACTTGCCGTGAAAAGAAAGTTCACCGTATTACCGTGTTCTTTAAAAATTCAGAAATAAGACGCCGTAACTCTCAGTAAACCTATAGCTATGATACCTGATAAGACATTTAAAAACCCCCATACTGACCAGGATCTTGCTACGTTAAAGAAGCTACTAAAAACCTCACTCCACCAAGCTGGAGCAGAGCTCTCGCTACAAAAGCCAGATCTTAACATACTAGATCTAGCCTGTGGCAGAGCAGATGAGGCGAAAATCATCACCGATGCATTCGGAGCACAGTCTAAAAGAACACACCTCACGGGGATCGATATTCGCGACCGCGAAATAGGCTACGCTAAAGAGCGCTGGGCTGATATCGGGTCTCACGTAGACAGTGAATTCATTGTCCATGATGGAGCCAAGCTCGGTGATTTAAAAACATTAAGCGATGACTTTGACGTCGCCTTCATGCGTCACCAAAACTTCTGGGACGATCCTTATACTTGGCAGAAAATATATACGAACGCTATGGAGCGGCTTAATCAAGATGGCCTACTTGTCATCACATCCTATTTCGATAGGGAGCACGCGCTAGCACTCGCAGCCATAAAAAAACTTGGTGGTGAACTACTGGATACAACGAGAAACCAAGCCTCTCGCAAATTAGAACACGGAGAGAACAAATCCGTTGACCGTCATATCGCGATCTTTAAAAAAGCTAAATTAACGAGCTAACTATTCGTTTTCCTCGATACGTAAATGCTTCGAGTAAGTTTTCTCTTTCTCAAGATTCAATATTTATTATCTGTTATGGCATCATATATTAGCTCTATTCGGCCATCGCGAAAAATTTAAGGGTTGCGAAATCACTATAAATCAAGATAATAGAGCTCCCAGGGTGTGGCCTTATGCTATATCAAACTCTGGTTTAACCTTAATTAACAAAGGAGTACATTATCGCAGGAAAACCAAAAAGACCTACCCGCGGAGGCGGCGGACGCCGACGCAATAGACATAACTATGGACCACGCGTCAAAAAAGATGACGGTCGTGAAGACAAATCTATCGAGGTAGAAGGTTCTATTGTATCGGTTTTAGCCGGAACAATGTTCAAGGTAGCTCTCCCTAGCGGCCATGAAGTTCTTGCTCATATTTCTGGAAAAATGCGTAAGCGCTTCATTCGTCTCGTAGTAGGCGATAAGGTTAAAATGGAAATGTCACCATACGATACAACTAAAGCACGTATCGTATTCCGTGTAGGTTAATAACTACATTTCCAATATTTCTATCTAGTTACCCATGCTAGCTTTCTACGCTTACAAAGGATGTGATGGCTGCCGCAAAGCACGTAAATGGCTTCAGGCAAACGATGTTGAGTTTCAAGAATTTGCGATTCGAGAAACTCCACCGAGCCTCACAGAGCTTCAATTCGCACTCCAGAAGCAAGGTTCACTTAAACCTTTGTTTAATACCTCTGGCATGGATTACCGAAAGCTTTCGCTCAAGGACAAGTTAGCAGAGATGTCTGAAGCTGAGGCTATCGAGCTGTTAAACTCGAACGGCAACTTGGTAAAACGTCCTTTTCTAATTGACCACAACAATGATATTCAACTGAGCGGATATAAAGAAGAGTCTTGGTCACAAACTCTGCTGCACTAACAAACTTTAGCTCAACACATGCGCTTAGTTCTACACGATGTACTTTTTCGAAACATGGCAACAAGCCTTCCTCGCCACTCTTGTGGTCGTGGTCTTTGTTTCTTTTGTTAAAGAATGGGTATCGGCTGAACTAGTTGCCATCTCAGCACTCTGTGCCTGTATCTTTTCAGGCATACTCAGCACTGATCCTAACGATAGCTTTAACGCTCTCAAAGTTTTCTCCCACCCTGCACCCATTACCGTGGCGTGCATGTTTATTTTAAGTGCCGCCTTAGAGCGCACTGGTGTCATCGAAGCTCTCGGTAACTGGTTTGAAAAACTCGCTGGGAACTCCCCCACCCGCATGCTGATAGCCATGATGGCGCTGGTAGCAATATTATCTGGCTTTGTGAATAACACCCCTGTGGTTGTAGTCTTCATGCCCATCGTATTAGGCCTATGTAGGAAACGTGACTACAAGGCATCTAAATACCTCATTCCGCTCTCTTATGCTGCGATAGCTGGCGGCACCATGACCATCATCGGCACGTCTACAAACCTTATCGCTGTTGGCATTGCTGAAAAGCACGGCCTTAATAGCCTCGGGATGTTTTCCATCACCCCTCTCGGTATTCTATTCGTCTTTGTTACTTTCATTTACATGCTCACTATCGGTAGAAAGCTACTACCCGATAGGGTCACGCTTGCTACCTTGATCGATAACGATGTCAGCCGTGAGTTCATCACCCACGCTTTTATTAAAAAAGGATCAGATTTAGATGGCCTACCCTTTACTGACTCCCAGTTGGCAAAAATGAAAAAAGCACGCGTCATCGAAGTCCTCCGTAAAGGACGACGTATGCGAGATAGCCTGAAAGACATCACTTTTGAATCCGGTGATGAAATCGTATTTAAAGGCGCGCTGGAAGGTGTCGTGGGTATATCAAAAACGGAAGGTATCGATGTAAGAGGCAATGCTAGCCGAGGACTAGAGGGCATCCGCACAGAGAGTGCTCTACTTATGGAGGGTATTCTCGGACCTGAATCAACCATGACAGGCCAGAGCCTGAAGGAACTTAACTTTAGACAAAACTTTGGTGTTCTTATCCTTGCCGTGCACCGTAGAGGACAAAACCTCAAAGAAAGGTTTGAAGATGAAAAGCTAGCCTTCGGTGACACCCTCCTTGTTCAAGGCCCAGCTAAAAAAATGCGCCAGCTCTTCCATCAGCGTGACTTCATTAACCTTAGTGAACCGAAGCATACAGTATTCCGCGTCAGCAAAGCACCTATAGCGATCGTAGCGATACTCATCTTTATGGTGCTTGGTGCTCTAGGTGGTCGTTTAGGCATACCAGAGATTCCGATTGTGCAGTTAGCTCTGGTCTCAGCTTTACTTGTTTTAATAACTAACTGTGTTCAGCCTCAAGAAGCCTACCGAGCGATTGAGTGGAAAGTTGTCTTTATGATTTTCGGAATGCTTGGGCTAGGGATGGCTATTGAGAAGTCTGGGCTAGCTCAACTGATCGCTCAAGGCATGACAGAAAGCCTAGGTATCGATAACCCATATATCATGCTATCGCTACTCTACCTCTTAGCTGCGATACTTACTGAAATCATTTCGAATAACGCTGTAGCAGTATTGCTAACGCCTCTAGCCATTATTATCGGTCAGACATTAGGCGTTAACCCCGTCCCCTTTGTTATAGCTGTGATGTTCGGGTCATCAGCTAGCTTTTCAACACCTATAGGCTACCAAACAAACACCTTCGTATATGGCGCCGGTGGCTATAAGTTTGGCGATTTCTTCAAAGCTGGTTTTCCTCTAGCCATCATTTTATGGCTTATGGCATCCGCACTCATTCCTATTTTATTCCCATTCTAATCAGCTGAGCTTTAACGCCACTCATGCTTTGGGTAACGCCCGGCTAAGTCTTTCTTCATCTGAGAGTAACCTGATTCCCAGAATGCTTCCAGGTCAGCTGTGATCTGCCACGGTCTCTGATTTGGAGCTAAAATGTGCACTTTTATTTTGACCGAGCCATTCGCTATCGTAGGTAAGGAACTTACATCATAAAGATGCTGCAGTCTCATAGCAATGTATGGCTCTTGATCTAAAGCATACTTCACCTTCGCTTTAACAGACTGAACTTTAGCATCCTTTCCCTTTTTTTCTAAAGTAATCTCGAGAGGTGCATAGGCATCTAACACAGCCTTCTGACTGGTGGATAGCCATGAATCCATAACAGGTCGAATTTCTCTATTTTTAATCTCTTTATACGACTTCGCACCTTGGCAAACCTCTTCTAAAAACATCAATCGATCACTCTCGCCAAAGCCAGGAAGTTCTAGCTCAGGCATCCATGTTGTTAAATTAACCAGCCTCGCCACCCAACGATCCACCGTATGATCCCATTGTTTTAACTTTAGCTCACCCGCGGCTACTTGCTCAGCTAATAACTGAGCTGCCATATCTAGAGGCGGCTCCCCGCCCTCTTTTGACTCAAGAATTAAATCCCTATACTTAAGCTCCTTCAGTTTTTCTACTCTACGTAACGTAGCATTATAAACAGCACTATCTGAATCGACTAAATCACCAGCCAAGACCTCTCTTATCGTCTCCATATCCATAGCAATACAACGACTCAGATAAACGGTGACCTCTCGGCCCTCTACTTCACGAACCTCCACAGCTATAAAAAACCTGCTTTGCCTCACAATGCTAGCCTGATCAATATTCCCTCTACGTTTACCAACAACACGTGACGATAAACTAGACTCACTCATGCGCACTGCCAAATGATCAGAGAAAACCTCTAACATACAGCGTTTCACCATTTCAGAAGAAGCATCAAAATCAACTTTACCCCAATGTAGACTATGTCGTTCAGCAAATTGCTTAAGCTGCTTAAAAGACTGACTTATTTCTCTAGCACTACGCGCCATAATCCCAGACTCAGAGCACCTCCTGGTATCAAAACCAACATCTTCAGCATACTGATATGCCCTCCACTCGGCTACAAAATCAGAACTATCTGTCGACTCGGTAAAGTCATCTCTCCCACTAGCATGCTGCCCTTTCTTACCACGTGTGAAAATGCTATCGCACTGCAGCGCTGCCGTTATGAAGCCAACCTCGGCAACACAGCCGTATTCTTCCGCCAAAAGTAATAAACGTGAGTAACGTGGGTGCAGAGGAAAAGATAACATCATCTGCCCCATCTTGGTTATAGCACCGATCTCATCTACAGCTCCCAGTTGATTTAAAAGGTTCTCAGAATAAGCAATACGTTCAGCGTCAGGTTTATCTAACCATCTAAATCCACTAATATCTGAAACACCTAAGGCCTTTAAAGATAGAGTAACCTCCGTAAGATCTACTCGGTGTATCTCTGGCAGCTCAAAAGCGCTACGCCTAGCATGATCAGCTTCACTCCACAGCCTTATACAACGCCCTGTGGCAGTTCTACCTGCACGCCCAGCTCGCTGATCAGCTGCAGCACGAGATATCTTATCCACCATTAAGGTATCAATCCCTCGCACAGGATCATATCGAGATATTCTAGCCAAACCTGCATCGATCACCGTACGCACACCAGGTATCGTCAGTGAAGTTTCCGCTACATTCGTCGATAAAATAATCCGCTTCCTCGCTGAACCTCCAGACAACGCCTGCTCCTGATCTTTAGGGGACAAGCTACTGTATAAAGGGTATATGTCACAATCCTTTGACCACCCAGACCTTTCTATCAGCCCTTTTGTTTTCTGAATTTCATAGACCCCTGGTAGAAACACTAAAATATTGCCCGATTCAGCATCAAAAACCTGCCGGCTAACAGCATCAGCAACTTGATTCCAAATTTCTAACTTCCTAGCTCCATTATAAGTAGATCGGCTTGTTTGATTCGAGTTCTGATTACTACCTGCGTAACTTATCTCAACAGGGAATGTCCTTCCATCTGTTTCTAAATATTTGCATGGTTCCAAATAATCTTTCAGACCAGCCATCTCGATCGTAGCAGACATTACCACCACCTTCAGCTTGCTCCCTTCTCTATCCTGAAGCTCTAAACATCTTGCCAGCGCTACATCACTAGCAATCCTGCGCTCATGAAATTCATCAAATACCACAGCACCTACCTTTGATAAATCCGGATCGTCATTCAGCCAGCGCTGCAACACACCGTCTGTTAAATAAATAATTTTAGTTTTGGCATTCGTCTTATTTTCAAATCTTACAACATGACCAACCTCATCTCCGTGCCTAACACCCTGTAAACGGGCTACGTACTGAGCAAGCATCCGTGCAGCCATACGCCGAGGCTGAACAACTAAAATAAGCCCCTCAACCTCTGCATCCAATAACATCTGGGGAACACAGGTTGACTTACCGGAACCAGTCGGAGCCTTCAGTAATAATCGGCCAGTATCCCTAATAGAAGATACTAGATCTTCACGAATCGCATCTACAGGTAAACTCATCTTATAATTCCGGTGCATTAAGCTCAGCTAAAAAGTCGCGTCCACTAATCAAACTTAGCATTTCAAACTCTTTCTCAAATGCTGCTGACGCAACAATACCACCATTGTCAGACCTCCCGCAGTGAGTGCACGATGCAAAACCTGGGTAATCAGGCTTATTCTGCGGGTCATTATCAGAAGTAAAAAGAGTCACCACTGGACGCGACCGTTCCCTATTAGCTGGAAGAATCGATATCGGATGTAACCAGCAAGTAATAGGCTTATCATACCAAGGGTCTCGCCCCAACTCCATGGACAAACGCTGAATACCACAGCGTCCCTCTCGATCTAAAAACACACAGCGTGTCTGCTTAAAGTGTGAGGGAAAATCACTAGCCAATTCTTCTCCCTCAGCAATGCGGGTCATCGTTTTATACCCTCCTCCATTATTCAGAGAAACAATAGGGTCATCAGGTAAAGAAAGTCCAAAATCATCAAAACGCTCTTTATGATCACTGAGTAACGTTTTCACCCCCTTCACCTCTTCCTTAGATAAATAAACACCATCATAGCAGCAGGTCGCCTTACAAACACTAAGTTCACACGGTTTCACTTTCTGCTCAAATGCCTGATAGTCTACTACAGCCGCCCTCAGCTGAGACATCAAACCTGATGCAGTTTCTGTATATGCCGTCACCCTCTCTTCACTACTATTCATCAATAAAATAAATACACAGGAAGCACCGCCAACATTCAAGTTTTGAACGTTTAAGAAGCACCTCTATTTAAAAAATAGTATAAATCACAAATAGAGAAACTGATGGGCAGGTACTGTCAACTTACGACACAGAGCCCACAAACCTCCTCTTTTGCAGATTTCACGCATCCAATCCAGATTTTTGGGCACACGTCACCTCTCTCCATTCTCTCATCGAACGGTCTCTTAAAGTACGATAATTTTTCGCACTCATCA
>CAYNLE010000042.1:0-19870 GCA_964397975.1 uncultured Verrucomicrobiales bacterium
AGATAAAGCTGAATGGAATTTTTCAGCAGGTAATTGTATTTATTCTAGGTGCGCTATTGAGCGTTGCTATATATTTTCTGTTTCAACGAAAATAACAAATCGTAGTAGATTAATGACTATTATATTCGGCAAGCTATTATGATAAAAACTTTAGTTTTAGCCTTAAGGTAAAGGATAAGTTCTAAAGCATCAAAAAATTGAATACTTGAAGAGGAACTAGCGAGGAGGGATGAAATTTAGTATATTAAGCTTCGTCCATTTCACGTAGTTTTCCTGCGGCATTTGCTGAAAAGCGACTTTCGGGTAGTTCTTCAATAATCTGTTCTAGTACGACACGTGCCTGCTCTTTATTACCAAGGTCGTCCATATAGATTTCAGCTATACGGCTCATGAAGTATCCGGCATCGTTCGCTGGCCATTTCTTTAAACCTACAGCACTCTGTAGTGTCTGAATAGCGGCATAAGGCTCTTCTAACTGATGGTGTTGTATTTTAGCTATTTCCACCCAAGGTAAGCGATCGGGCTCGTTGTTTGCGTGTTCCCCTTGATTGGCCTCCTTAATTGCGGCCTCGTAATGAGTAATCGCCTCCTGATATTCTCCTCTAGCAAAAGCTGCGCGGGCATCATGTAGTGGGCTGTGCTCTATCTCAGCATTCGATGATAAAACTGATGTTGTAGCTGTATCCACTAAATTTGGTAAAACATAGAGAACAAACATAATACCAAAGTAAATTGCGAGTAAGATAATAATGGGTAGCCATGTTATAGCGCTTGATTCATCTCCTTGTTCTGCTGCTTTGTTTATACTTCGGCAGGTATTAATAACGATAAGGAATAGAATGGTTCCGATGATCGCGTGTATTTTCCATTTACTCATAATATATGAGCATGACATATTTTATCTTTTGGTGACATAAAAAAGAGCATAATATAGCGAGGAAATAAATTCATCTTTATGAAACCTAACATTAATATAGAATATTGCACAGGGTGTCGCTGGCTCCTCCGTGCTGCATGGACAGCTCAAGAGCTACTTACAACTTTTGAAAAAGAGCTTGGTTCTGTTACTCTAACTCCATCTGAAGGGAGTGGTGTTTTTCTAGTTAGGATACAGGGAGATACTATTTGGGATAGGAAAACTGAGGAGGGGTTCCCTGAAATGAAAGTGCTTAAACAGCGTGTTCGTGACTATATCGCACCGGAAAAAGATTTAGGCCATAGCGATAGTAGGTAGCCTAATATGTTAGGCTGGGTTTGGAATGTGACCAAATATTTTCTATTAAACAGTTAACTGCCGATCTGTTGAGCCGCTTTGATTGTGTTGGATATGAGCATGGCGATAGTCATAGGGCCGACTCCTCCTGGCACTGGTGTGATAACAGATGTTTTAGCTGACACTGTATCATAGGCGACATCACCTACGAGGCGGTAACCTCTTTTTGCGGTAGCATCTTCAACACGGTTGATCCCGACATCGATAACGGCGGCTCCGTCTTTGACCATATCGGCGGTAACAAACTCAGGCATGCCAATCGCTGCGATGATGATATCGGCTCTGCGGCATACTTCTGCTAGATCTTTTGTGCGTGAGTGAGCGACTGTGACTGTGGCATTTGCAGATTTTCCCATGAGGAGTAGTGCCATAGGTTTACCTACGATCATACTGCGTCCAATGACGACGGCTTCTGCTCCAGATGTTTCTACTCCAGCTTCTTTTAGTAGACGCATACAGCCAGCAGGAGTGCAGGCGACAAAGCCAGTTGGATCTTCGAGTGTTAGTTTAGCTACATTTTCAGGGTGGAAACCATCGACGTCTTTAGCAGGGTCGATCGCACGAACGATTTCGCCTTCGTTAATATGCTTAGGCGGTGGTGACTGAACGAGAATACCATGAATCGTTGGGTCGGCATTAAGCTCAGCAACAACGGCAAGAACTTCTTCCTGAGTAGTATCAGCTGGGAGCTCAATTTTACGTGAGTGCAGACCGAGGTCAGCGCATTTTCTAACTTTAGAACCGACATAGACCTTAGATGCTGGGTCTTCACCGATGAGGACAACGGCTAGACCGGGTGTGATGCCATTATTTTTGAGTACCTCAATTTTTTCTGCGCATTCAGCTATTACTTTCTCAGCTACAGCTTTCCCATCAATCACTCCATCATTTAAAATACTCATAATCTGTCAGTTTGTTTAATTTTTTATAGGTAAATCGGTCATTCCTGCTTGGAGGAGAGCTTCTATCTTGATTCGATAGTTTTCAAAATCATTTTCTGCTAATTTTGCGGGGACCAGAATGGGTTCATCTAGATGAACTGTTACTTTACTAAAAGGCTTAGGGATTCTAAAATGATCCCATGATTTTAGCTGCCAGGATGATGAGTAGGTGAATCTGACCGGTATGATGGGGGCTCCGGATGACTGCGCGAGTTTTACGACTCCAGGCTGTAGAGAATACCGAGGGCCGCGTGGCCCATCAGGGGTGATGAATAAATGTTGCCCTTCTTTAAGCGCCTTTTTGAGAGCAATGAGTGCTGCTACTCCACGGCGCGAGCTAGATCCTCTTACTGCTTTTACGCCGAAGCTAGTTATCATCGATTCGATGACGGCGCCATCCTTGCTGGCACTGGCAAGGGCGCTAGCTGGAGCTGTGCCGCTAAACATGGACTTCATCAGTGGGGCTGCAAATAAAGTATTATGCCAGAATGCCCAGATCTTAGGTTCGCCATTATCAGCTAATGGGCGCTGACCAGTAGGGTCATCTAATTTGAAGCGTAGGGTTATACGCATGAGACGCATGGAAAAAACAGCTAGCTTACCTAGTAGCCATTGTTTTTTAGATCCTCTGATGTCAGATTTTTTCGCCATCTTATGTTTAATAACTAGCTTAGCATCTTCATGATGGCGAGCACGACTAATAGAATTAATATGATAGATGCTATAGAGCCAGCTACCTTGTCTTTCGTTATGAACTTAGGTCGGAAAGCTGATGATGAGTGGGGGAAGACAACAGCGGCATAAAACATACCTGCGAGAAGTCCTCCTGCATGTGCAGCGTTATCGATAAAGCTAACGCCTAAAAATCCGGTGATAACCATTAATAGTAGTCCAGCCAATAAGCGTCTGCGGGCTGGCCGTGGAACAAGTCGTCGGTGTAGAAACTCGAAAACGAGTAAGAAGCCGAGTAAGGAGGTTAAGCCTCCAGAGGCACCCACTGAAATATGTGCGGGTAAAAAATGATATGACGCTAGCGCCCCAGCCAACATACCGCTGAGTAAGACGATTAATAAATGCGACCAGCCAGCTAATAGTTCAGAGCGCCGACCTAGATAAAGAATACCACTGGCATTCATCAAAAAATGAATAGCATTTCCGTGTAGCATTGGTGCTGTATACATGCGCCAGTTGGCCATGCCGTCAGATAGTTCAGGATGAGCTAAAGCTTGCTGTTTAAGTAGACCGGCTTTCAGAATAGATTCCATAAATGAAAAGCCTCCTTTTTCTAGGTAGAGCTGTACCAGAGCGCATAGTAATAAGCAGCCTATGACGGTATAGGTAATAGGCACCCTTTGTCTTGCTAGCCATATATCAAACTGAGCTTCAGATACTTCAGTATATAAGCTTTCGGGCTCTGTCTTATCTAGATTGCGTTTTGATTTCCAGCCTCGGTAGAGTGGAATCAAACCGAAAATTAGCATAAATAGTGAAACTAATCCTACTAGCTGGCTACGGTAAATCGCTGATAGCTCCGCGCCGCCACGGCTCCATGCTGAATAGGCTACCCATAGAAAAACGAATCCAGATAAGACTGTGATACGTAGGCCATTAGAAAGGTCTAGCTCAGCTGTTTTTTTTGCACGCCGTCTTAGGGGTGCATGTGCTAGTTCTATCTGCTCAGGGACAGCTAGTCTATCGCTGTCTGGTGTCCATACGAGATCGACTGCTCTTTGAGCTTTCTCTATTGCTTGGATAAGGAGCTTAGCGGTGGCCACCTGATGGTAATGACCCTTACTATCTACGTAACCATATGGCTGCGTATCCTTTGCTTGAGGCTTGAGGGGAAATGAAGAAGCCCTAGCCCATACAGGGATATCTACCTCAGTATGGTCGGCATTAGTCAAAATGATAACTACTCAGAAACCGGCTCTGTAGTGGCAGGAGCTTCTTCTGGAGAAGTCTCTGCTGTTTTAGGCTGAGTAGGTGTAACTTCTTCTTGAGGATCGGCTTTTACTACTTCTTGAGTAAGTGTCTCACCACTACTTTGGCGTTTACCGATGAGGATGGCTAAAGTTAAAGCGATAACAAAGAATAGAGTGCCGAGGTAAACGGTGCTTTTTTGTAGAACATCTGTTGTGCGTGCTCCAAAGGCCTGATCTGTAACACCTGCACCGAATGCTGCACCGAGCCCTTCTTGCTTAGGACGCTGCATTAATACTACAAGAGCAAGCAACAAACAGACTATTACATGGATAACAAGTAATAGGTTGATAGAAATACTTAGCCAGTCAGCTGCAAATATAGGAGTCATGAGCGCGGGAATATGCTTAAGACTCTGCATCTTGTAAAGCCGCGATTTACGACTTGCAGAATCTTTTTATAAAAATAAGCTACGGGATTCTTAACTAACCCGGCGAATAATCTCGTTTTCTTCGTTACAAACGATCTTTTTCGGCAAAATAGGATTTTCTGAAAGTGCGAATGCCATGATGGTAATACGCTCGCCAGCCTTGATGATATGTGCTGCGCCACCATTCATGATGATTTTTCCTGTGCCTGGAGTACCAGCTTGAGCGTAGGTCTCTAGTCTTCCACCCTTAGATGCAGATGTTACAAGAACGCGCTCGCCTTCCCATAATCCGGCCTCTTCCATAAGGTCGGATGGGATCTCAATACTGCCTTCGTAGTCAACATCGGCTACTTTTACACAGGCGCGATGGATCTTTGACTTCAATAAAATGTGCTGCATAGGGGCAAACAAGCCGCGATTGCCCTCAAGGTCAAATTTGAAATCAAGAAAATACAAAATATACAGATTGCAATTATGAGTTTTATCAATAGCCTCCGGCCTTATGCTCAAGGCAGGAATCGTAGGCTTACCAAACGTTGGCAAATCAACTCTCTTTAACGCTGTAACTCGCACTCGTAATGCGGAAGCCGCTAATTATCCATTCTGTACAATCGAGCCGAATATCGGCGTCGTTACTGTACCTGACGAACGTCTTGATGAACTCGGGAAAATGAATAGCACGCAGAAAATCATTCCTGCAGCTATTGAGTTTGTCGATATTGCAGGTCTTGTAGAAGGTGCGTCTGAAGGTGCGGGATTAGGAAATAAATTTTTGGCAAACATCCGTGAGGTAGACGCTATTCTTCAGGTCGTTCGTTGTTTTGAAAATGATGACATCATCCATGAGTTAGGAAGTGTGGATCCGATTCGTGATATCGAGATCATTAATTCAGAGCTTATTCTCTCTGACATTGCTGCGCTTGAGAAGCGTAAGCTTTCACGAGCTAAAAAAGCTAAGAGTGGTGATAAAGAAGCAAAAAGCGAAATTAATCTTATTGAAAAGCTTTTGCCGCACCTTAATGAGGGCAAGCCAGCGCTTACTCTAGAAATTTCACAGGATGAAGAGCTTACTTTAAAAGAGTTTTTCCTCCTTTCGTCTAAGCGAACTATTTTTGCCTGTAATGTCTCAGAAGACGAGCTTGCTGATACTCAGAAAAACCCAGACGGGCATGCCATGGTAGCCAAGGTTCGTGAATACGCGGCTTCAGCTCACAATGCAGAAGCGATCGTTATTTCGGCTCAGATCGAGGAAGAGCTTGTCGAGCTAAGCTCTGAAGAAGTTGTTGAGTTTCTCGCGGATATGGGAGTGGCTGATTCAGGTGTATCTACCTTGATTAAGGGTGTCTATCACCTACTAGGCCTTAGAACTTACATCACAAGTGGTGAGAAAGAGACTCGTGCCTGGACAATCTGCCATGGGGATAAAGCTCCAGCTGCTGCTGGTGTGATTCACGGCGACTTTGAGCGAGGGTTTATCGCCGCAGAAGTAGTTGCTTATGATGACCTCATGGAAGCAGGTTCTAAGTCAGCAGCCAAAGATGCAGGTAAGCTCCGTATCGAAGGTAAAGATTACGAAGTGAAAGATGGAGACGTCATTGAATTTCGTTTTAATGTTTAAGCGTTTTTTCGGCTTATAGTATTGAGTAAAATACTTACTAAAGCAGCTATTCATATTTATAAAAAAGCAGTTCAGATTACCTGAACTGCTTTTTGTTTTGAAAGATAGAAAGAAGGACTCTTTTAGAAGTTGCTCGCGTTGTCGCGATCTTTTTTCCTGGTGCCTGCTTTTTTGTCAGCGCCAGCACTTATGATGATGACGTTTCTTCCGTTGACTGTTTTATTGGCATCTGTGGGATTTATGATTTCGCCATCTAAGTCGTAATCCATGTAGATGTAGTAAGGCTCACCCCATGGGTCATAGAGTTCAGCTTGGCTATCAGTGAGGTAGAGGCCATCAATGTAATTTCCTGGCCCCCCCTTAGCTTCACTATATTCGAAGAACCTTTTTTCTTTGAAGTTTACCTGGTCTTCTACACCGCAGAGGACGTCCATAATATCATCATCACTACGCATGGGAGTTCTGTTGTCAGAAGTAGGTGCTGAATCTTCAAAAGGTAAGTAGTTATAATCATTCTCGAATGAGTCGACAGCTACCTCGAATGCTGCACAGACAGTTTTTGCTCTTGCTACTTTTGCTTTGCTCAGCCCTCTAATTATTATAGGGGATGATAGTGCGGCAAGGGAGGCAATGATGGCGATGACCACAAGGAGTTCAACGAGTGTGAATCCACGTGACAATTTGCTAGTTTTAATTTTCATAATAAATAAATTGCGGTTATTGATTTGTTAAGTCAGACAGAATTTAGAACGGCTGGCAAACTCAAAAGGATGATTACCTAATGTAGTGTATCATTTAGAGAAAATATGATGTTCAAGTTTCTGATTTAGCTTCATGTTGTAAATATGAGAAACCTTCGAGAGAGAGTCTTTAGTCTTATCAATTCTCCAGACTATGAGCCTCTTAATAAATCAGAGTTTGCAAGGAAGTTAGATCTAGCGCCTGGTGAAAGGGCTGCCTTACGTGCTGAGCTACTGAGGCTAGAAAATAAAGGCAAAATAGTAAGAGGTAAAAAAGGCCGCTTCGATGTGCAAGGCACAAGTAAAGGAGGCTTACAAAGCTCCCCTAAGGCAAAAAAGAGCCAGAGAAGAAATAATAAATCAGGGGTTGGCGCAGAGCTTACCGGTGTTCTTAGGTTCCAGTCGTCTGGGCATGCATGGTTTTACCCAGATATAGGTAACGCTGATAACGAAGCGTCGGGAATAGATTTAAAGGTATTTAGCCGAATTTTTATCATGTCGAACAAAACCTCGACAGCCCTTAATGGTGATCATGTTTTAATAAGGGTCGACCGCATAGGCCAGCCAGAGTGGACAAAAAACCGTAGAGGTAAAAATCAAGCCGCTGCAGGGATGTCGAAGCCAGCTGATGAAGCGGCAGGTTATGTGGCGAAAATCATTCAACGAGGGAATGCTCGGATTATAGGAACCTACTTTAGGAATGGTAAATTTGCTCATGTCCAGCCGGATGATATGCAGGTTCCGGATATCAATATTGATAGGAAATCATTACCTACTCATAAGGAGGCTGGACCTAAGTCTGGGCAGGTCGTGGCTGTAGAGTTATTGCAGTGGGATAATGCAAACTCAAAACCTATAGGAAAAGTCACTGAGGTGCTGGGTTGGCCAGATACGCCTGGTATTGATATGTTGGCGATTGTCCATAAGCTTGGTCTTAGGGATGAGTTCCCTGATGATGTGCTTAGAGCCGCGAAATCATTTGGTAGCGAAGTGTCACCGGAAGATATTGAGGGTCGTGACGACTGGAGAGACAGAACGGTGATTACGATTGATCCACATGATGCAAAGGATTTTGATGATGCGATCAGTGTGAAAAAGCTTGATTCAGGAAGCTGGGAGCTAGCCGTTCACATTGCAGATGTTTCTCACTACGTGAAGCCAGGTAGTGTCTTAGACCAGGAGGCGCTAGAGCGCGGGAACTCGACTTACATGGCAGACCGTGTTTTACCAATGATACCTCGTGAGCTCTCTAACCATCTTTGTTCACTGATGCCAGAGGTTGATCGTCTAACACAGTGCTGTGTGATGAAGGTGAATCAAGAGGGCGTTATACGTTCGGCGCGATTCACACGTGCTGTCATCCACTCGGCTAAACGTTACACTTACGAGGAAGCTCAGGACATCTTGATGAACCCAGAGGGGACAAAAGGCGATCCGATCTGTGATATGCTGCATGAAGCGTGGGAGCTAGCCTCTAAGTTACGTAAGCGAAGGTTTGAAAATGGAGCCTTAGATCTGGAGATGCCAGAGGTGAGTGTCGTGCTAGATGAAAAGGGTAAGCCTACAGGTATCGAAAAAAGCGACTATAATGAATCACATCAGTTGATTGAAGAATTTATGTTAGTGGCAAACGAGTCTGCGGCCCAGCTGCTGAAGAATCGCCAGCAAACGACTATTTATAGAATTCATGAAGATCCAGATCCGGATAAGTTAAATGAATACGCCGAGCTAGCGCGTCAGCATGGTTATAAACCAGGGAATTTAACTAATAAAAAACACGTTCAGCAATTACTGAACGATGCGAAAGGCTCTCTCGAGGAGCCTGCGATCAAGATTGGTTTGTTAAAATCATTGAAGAGAGCGGCTTATTTTCAGGATCCACTCGGTCATTATGGCTTGTCTAAGGCGAACTACTGTCACTTTACATCACCTATCAGACGTTATGCGGATTTAATAGTGCATCGTTCACTGCAGGCGTATTTGGGGAACCCACCCGAAAAAAGAGACAAGGTGCCGAAGCCAGCCGAGGCTGAGCAAATGTGTCTGCACATTTCTGAAACAGAGCGGACCAGTGCTGAAGCGGAAAATCAGTCACGTAGACTGAAAATGCTACAGTATCTTCACATGTGCACATTGATGGATGAGCCACCGGTATTTAATACACTAGTGACCGATGTGAGGCATTTTGGCTTATTTGTTGAAGCAATTGATATTCAAACAAAGGGTTTGATTAAACTGGAGGACTTCCCTGATCAGCGAGGTGATAATAGCTGGAGCTTTGAGGCTAACTTAGTTCGCTTTACTGGACCTTATAATAAAGTGTTTACGGTGGGGCAGCAGTTCAGATGTCACGTAGCTCGCGTGGATATGGAGCGTCAGATGGTGGACTTTAAGTTTGCTGAAGACCCATTTCCTAAAGCTTAGTTTATTAACGAAAAAAGCAGCTCAGCCGATGAAGGCAATGAGCTGCTTTTGAAATTATTTATTAAGCTGAAAGTTTACTTGGCTTCTGCCATAGCGGCTTTCACTTTCTCTTCGATCTCAGTATAGAGTTCAGCGTTTTCCTTAATGGCTAGCTTGGTGGCATCTCTGCCTTGGCCTAGCTGGCTACCGCTGTAGCTAAACCAGCTACCTCGTTTTTGGACAATGTCGAACTCGAGTGCGAGGTCGATGAGGGAGCCTACTGATGAGATGCCCTCGTTATACATGATGTCGAACTCAGCTTCCTTGAATGGTGCTGCGACTTTATTTTTTACGATTTTAATTCTCGTGCGGCTACCCTGAATAGATCCATCGGTCGCTTTGATCTGTGCGATGCGTCTAATGTCGACACGAACTGATGCGAAGAACTTGAGCGCGCGACCACCAGGTGTCGTTTCTGGGTTGCCAAACATCACTCCAATTTTTTCACGAATCTGGTTGGTGAAGATGCAGGTGGTGCGAGCTTTTGCGATAAGTGATGTAAGCTTTCTCATAGCAGCACTCATGAGGCGAGCCTGTGCTCCGACTGTGCTGTCACCGATTTCTCCAGTGAGCTCCTGCTTTGTTACTAGGGCGGCTACTGAGTCAAGGACGACGACGTCGATCGCATTTGATCGAACGAGGGCTTCACAGATTTGGAGAGCCTCTTCTCCAGAGTTTGGCTGAGAGACGAGGAGGTCGTCAATATTGACCCCGAGTTTAGCAGCGTATGCTGGATCGAGAGCGTGCTCTACGTCGATGAATGCAGCTAAACCGCCAGCTTTTTGTGCTTGGGCAATGGCTGTGAGAGTGAGGGTTGTTTTACCAGATGATTCAGGACCGTAAACCTCAATGATTCTACCACGTGGGAAACCACCTACACCTAGTGCGCGGTCAATGAGTAAGTTTCCTGTTGGGATGACGTCGACATCGACTCTGACACCGTCACCAAGACGAATAATAGCAGTTTCGCCGAAGTCTTTTTGGATTTGTGAGATTGCGAGATCGAGATTTTTCTTACGTGCTGCGGCTAGTTTTTCGTCAGCAGCTTGTGAGTTATTAGATGCCATTTTTTCTTTAGATTTTGGTTTCTGATTATTGGTCAGTAGTTCTGTTTGTTCAGACTTTTTGACTTTAGATGGAGTAGATGATTTAGCTTTAACTGTTGTGGTGCTCATGACAATGGTTGTTTTTTATTTTCTGAATCATGCTCTTTAATTAGGAGATGTCAACAATTTTACTGTTCAAAAGACTAGTGTCTTTTAGAACACTTTATCTGAATGGTTAATTTTTTGTTTTTCACCGAATATTGAGGTGGTGGTATTTGGTTTATGGGGCATACTAAATCACGTGGATCTAGAGATTAAAAAATACACAGGAGGTGTGGCGGAGACCAATAGCTACCTTGTGAAAAATGGTGATGAGAGTCTATTGATTGATGCTTCATCAGGAGTAACGGAATGGTTGAGCAGTATCGGTGAGCAGCCGAGCGATGTGCTTTTAACTCACCAGCACTATGATCATGTGGAGGATGTGGCTAAACTTTCTGCTAAAGGTGTTAGGGTGCATGCGTATGGAGCACATTCTAGAGAGCTGACCTTAGAAGCGGTGAAAGAGGCTGCGGGCCTTTCTCTTTATGTGGAACCCTATACGGTAGATGATATTTTAAATGATAAATCTGAAATCATCGCAGCTGGCATACGTTTTCGTATTGAGCATATTCCAGGGCATTCGCCTGACAGTATTGCTTTTCTAAATGACGGTTATGCCTTTTCGGGGGATACTATTTTTGCTGGCAGTATCGGCAGGGCAGATTTACCAGGAGGTGATATGCAGCTTTTGATCGATGGCATAAAGGCTAAGCTTATGGGTGAACCTGGCGATACACGGGTATTGCCTGGTCATGGTCCTGAGACTTCTGTAGCGCAGGAGGCCGCTAGAAATCCTTACGTACAGTAAATAGGGGCTTTTAAATACGCTCTGTTTAACTACAATTATTTTAATTAATTATTACCCAACAATATTATGGACGAAAGAATAACATTAAATGAAATACCTGGATCTGATCTGAATGCTCAGCAGGCCGCTAATGAGCTGCGTGAAGCAGCAGGAGATAAAACGAAGCAACTGAAGGAGTCCGCCGTAGAAAAGGCGCAGCAGTTCCGTAAATTTGCAGGTGCGAAAGCTTCTGACATTTCAGAGACAGCAAAATTTAAGGCTCAAAATATTAAAGAGGTCGCTTCAGAGCAGGTTAAATCTAGTCAGGTGAAAGCACGTGAAATGCACTCGGAAGCTGAAGATTATATCCGAACAAACCCTACTAAATCTGTGCTTACAGCGCTTGGTGTAGGTGTAGTCATCGGTCTTGTGATAAGGCGTTAAGCGGAGTTTTTTTAGGAAGCTTTCACGAAACAACCACTTACTTTATATTATTCTTAAGCAATAGGACTATAGATAGTTAGGTCTTTATATGGCACAACAAGAATCAGGTAGTAATAGCCCATTTGTAATTCATGCTGATAATCAGCAGCAAACTGAGCGAGAGTCAGCTTCTATGAAGCAGGCGATCTCTAGCTTTTTAGCCGCTCGTATTGAGCTTGCCTCGATAGAGGCGAAAGAAGCAGCAGAGGTTGGTATTAGAAAAGCATTGTTTTTGTTAGGAGCGGCTGCTGCAGCCTTATTAGGTTGGTTGCTGCTTCTAGCCGCACTCACTATTGTATTGGGGGCTTTTGTAGATCAGTGGTTTGCTAGTGGCGTTAGCTGGTTGTCTGGCTACGCGGTGATGCTGTTTATTTTTGCTAGCTTGCATCTTTTAGTAGCTGTGATCGGTTTGCAAATTTTCAAAAAGAAATCGGGAGTCGCTTTATTTGAACTGACTCGTCAAGAAATCCAAAACGATAAACAATGGCTCGGCGAAAATTAGTCAATGTGCATAAGCAGGCATTGGTAATGCAATTATCATCTGCTAGAAACACGATCTCATCTGAGCGTGAGGTTCTTAAGCAGAAGCTTCAGGACAATCTTCAGCCGAAGAGACAGCTAAAAAAAATAGTATCGGCGAATCCTAAGATTGTTTTTGTTGGTTCAGTGATAACGGGGTTATTGGTAACACGCTTGTTAACGAAGAAACGTGAGCGCAAGCAAATGACGATCGTTAAAAAAAGTAAGAAGCTTACGCTGTTAGTGTGGGCTGGTATGCTGGCTAAGCCATTAATCAAATCTTGGGTGAAAAAGAATGGAGCTGAATTTGTAAAAAATCAGCTAGAGATGAGGTCGAATAGACGGGCTCAAGTATCTGACTCTAGAAATAGGTCGTAGTTATTACAGGAAATAAGCAGCTTTGAATTTTACGTATTATCCACAGATTAGACAGATTCTATCCTCAACGAGACGGCTCAGCGCGAGTATTATATGTCTCCTAAGTGTTTCAGCATTAGAGGCTCAGAGTCTTTTCCCATCAGACCTTTTTGAGAGTAGCTTTAGTGGAGGCTTTGGAGATGAGCAGGAAGAGGCCTTTGAGCTACCTAAGACAATTTCTGTGTTAAACACAGGTGTTATTACGCATGTTCCTGAACAGAGTCTGTTTATCTATAAAGGTGATGTTCAGGTGAAGGGGGATAACGGTCTGACGATAGATGCTGAGACTTGTAAGCTTTATTATAAAGAAGAACGTGCTGAGTTGACTGGTGACGTTGTCGTTAAGCAGCCAGCTAAGACTGGAGAGGGCGGAAAGTTGTCGCCTGGTATTGAGCTGTTTGCTGATAAGGTTTTCTTGAATGCTAAAACCAAGGTTATTAAGCTGAGAAATAATGTTAGTATCTACCAAGCTGGACAGATACACCGCGGGGACAAAGCCGTTTATAACTATGAGACGCGTAAACTCGGCACGAAAGGTTTAGCGAGTAGTGTGGGGCCGCTTATTATGGAGTCTGACCAGTTTCGCATAACAGAGAAAAACGGGAAAAAGGCTTACATTGGAGAGAATGCAGGTTTGACGACTCACGATGTGGCAAATCCAAACTTCTGGATACGTGCTGATCGAACGACTATTTATCCAGACGACCGAGTAGTCTTTAAGAATCCACGTCTTTATGTCGGTGACCGTGCAGTCTTTTGGTTGCCGTATTTAGCGCAGCCCCTAGATGCTGAGTTAGGTTACCATTTTCTTCCCGGTGTGCAGACTGGATGGGGTGGATTTTTATTAAATAGATATGGCGTTTTACTAGGTGGCGAACGTAATGAACTGACGGGTGAGAATGAAGATGCGTGGCTGTTATCAGAGTGGCATGCAGATATACGCACTCAGAGAGGGCTTGGTTTGGGGTTAGACCTCAGTGATACGAGGGTGAATCACGGCTCTGCATTTACTGGCTTTAAGTCATATTACACCTATGATCTTGATCCAGAGTTCGAGCGTTCTTCTATCGACCGTGGTTCGGTAAATAATAACCGATGGAAGCTTGAGCTGAAGCATCGCCAAGACCTTGCTTCACAAGGTAAGAGTAAAACGTATGCAGACTTTGACCTTACGGTATTAAGTGATCAGTTTTTTCTAGAGGACTTTGAAAACAGCACTTTCCGCACGAATCCTAACCCAGATAACAAATTGGGTATTTTCCATCGGACTCCTAATTATTTAGCAGGTATACAGGCTGGCCTGAGGTTGAATGACTTCTACCAAGCCGATACGAGGCTGCCTGAGTTGTTTTTTGATCAAGTGAAGCGCCCTGTTTTTAATACCTCTATTTTACATGAAGGGCAGACGATACTCGGGTCTTATGATGAATTTTTGGCAGACTTCTTTGAGCTAGAGTTGAGAAATGAGGCAGCTACCTTGTCAGCTGGAGACTCTAGATTAGATGAAATTAATGAGGCGTTAGAAGATAGGGGGTATAACCGTTTTCATACATACCATGAATTTAGCTTACCTATTAATCCTGGTGGTAAGATCTCTATCGTGCCAAAGGCTGGCTTGGGTTACACGCACTATAGTTCACTAGATAATGGGTTGGATTCATTTGGCAGAACTCACTTTTCAGCGGGCTTAGATATCTCTACAAAGCTTTCGAAGAGGTATCCTGATTTGGTAAATGAAAAAATTGGTTTGAATGGTTTGCTACATATTGTTCAGCCTTACCTTAATTTTTCTCATTTAACGACTGATGACCTTAGTGATTCATTTAATGGTATTCAGACACTGATACCGTCAACACGGCCACGCCCATTAGAGGTTGGTCGCTTTACCGCCATCGACGGTCTATCAGACTGGTCAATTACACGTCTCGGTGTGAGAAATCAGCTGTTAACCAAGCGCAACGGCGCATCTCATGGTTGGCTTACGGTTAATACTTATCTAGATGCCTTTGCTAATGATCCAGAGTTCGACCGTAGCTTGTCTAATCTTTATAATGATATCTCATGGAAGCCGCTACCGTGGTTATCACTGGGGCTCGAGACGCAGTTTCCTATCGCTGAGAGCTCGGCTGACTTTAGAGAGTTTACTGGCGTCATCAGTGTGGTTCCGACCAAGTCATTTGAGTTTGAGCTAAAGTATCGTGAATTAGAGAATCACCCGACTATTCAAGACACTAAACGGATTGATCTTACTACGTATACTAGGATCAGTGAACTTTGGGGATTTGGCTCATATCATCGTTTAGAGTTAGATGATAATGTGTTAGAGTCACAGCAGTATAATATTTATCGAAACTTTGATAGCTGGACGTTATCGCTCGGCCTCTTTGCTTTTGATAATCGTAATAGTAGTGACGAGTTTGGTTTACTCCTGAATTTCACATTAAGAGAGTTCCCTGCATTTAATCTGCCGGTAGCCGCGAATGCGAATTTCTCTAACGGGCAGTAAATAGGTTCTATCTATTGACTCTTGATTAAGGTCGTAGATGTCTGAGGCGGAAAATTTCTTTTCCCTGCTTTTCCCAGTGGCGTTGAAAGTCTGTTTTAGGGTAATAAAAACTACCTTCACCGTTATCAGGCCACTCTAGCTTTTCAAAGCGCCCGAATGTCTCCATTTCCTCACAGACCCACTCGAAGTATTCTGGATGGTCGGTTTTAAAGAGAAATTCACCTTGAGGTTGTAGCGATTTTTCGAGAATCTTTAAGAAATCTTGCTGTACGAGGCGGTTTTTATGGTGGCGCGCCTTTGGCCACGGGTCTGGGCATAGCAGGTGAAGCCGTGACACTGAGCTTGGCTCTAAGAGATACTCTAGAGTATATTGGCTCTCTAACCTGAGTATTTTCACATTATTAAGCCCCCGTGTTTGAATGCCTCTGCTGACAGCTTTGACTCGACCTAGTAAGCGCTCGATTCCTAGGAAATTACGGTCGGGGTAATGCTCTGCCATATCGAGTAAAAAAGAGCCGTCGCCACAGCCTAAGTCGATTTCGAGTGGCATATCATTACCGAATATTTCCTTGGTCGTATGAGAGCGGAAAAAGTCATCTGGCATGAATTCTGAAGCTTCAGGTGGTCGTTCACAGTGGGACATGCGGGGAATATGAAGTTTGTAGTATTAAATTTGAAGTTTTTAGTTACATAACACCTGTGAATTTTACCAAATCACTAGCTGGAGTTGAGCAAGCGTTTCAGAGAAATTTTTCTGAGCGAGGAGAATTAGGTGCTTCAGTCAGTATTTGGCACGATGGGGAGGAAATATTATCACTTGCTAGTGGCTGGTGTGAGCGCGAAAAGGAAAGGCCGTGGACCAGAGAGACATTGGTTCCTTTTTACTCTACTACGAAGGGTTTAGCCGCAGCTACTTTATTGATGGTTTTGGAGGAAAACGGCTTATCCCCCGAATCCGTAGTTTGTGATGTATGGGAAAGGTTTCCCATTGAGGGCGCCACATTTGGCCAACTCATGTCTCATCGTTTAGGTTTAGCTGCACTTGATCAGCCGGCGTCAGTCTGGAATCATGACGAGGTCATTAGAGCGGTGGAGAACCAAGAGCCAAACTGGAAGTTGAATAACGAAGTTGGTGGGCATGGTTACCACCCACGTGTTCTTGGCTTTATCCAAGATGAAGTAGTTAGAAAGCTGACTGGAGATTCTTTAGGTAAAGTGTGGAGGGTTAAAATAGCAGAACCGTTAAAGTTAAATGCATGGATTGGTTTGCCGGAAGAGGAATTTTCTCGAGTAGCCCATATTTATCCAGGAAAGCAGAATAAAGAAGACCTGCAGACAGGTTTTTATCGTGAGCTAAATACTCCGAAGTCACTTGTTCAGAGGGCTTTCGCTTCGCCTCAGGGACTGAGATCTGTAAGAGAAATGAATGAGCCACGTGCCTGGCAGTCTGGTTTAACCTCTATGGGAGGTATCGGCACAGCCTCTGCGGTGGCGGAGTTTTATCAAGCTGCATGTGGAGCTAATGACTTTTTCTCACAGCAAGTCAGGACATGGATGTCATCGATCCGCTCTACGGGTGATGATAAGATCCTTATGGCTCCTACGGCTTATTCCTGTGGTTTTCACCTCGATCCCTTAGACGGGTTTGGCAGAAAGACTCGTCATCACTACGGTATATCAAGGTATGCATTTGGACACCCTGGGGCGGGCGGCAGTCATGCTTTTGGTGATCCAGAGCACCGACTTTCTTTTTCCTATACCATGAATCAGATGGAGCTAAGTCCATTACCTCAGTCGAAATGCTTGGACATGGTAAAAGCTCTCTATTTGTAGTGCTATTAAAACGGTTAATTTGTTAGGTGGTTCCGGCGATTATGGAGTTTGCTAAAAAAGCTCACCCTTATCACTTCTAGGCACTTGCATAATTAACTGAGCTAGTACAAATCAGAGTCATGCATTCATTTCACTACCAAAATGGCTCTCTCCACTGTGAGGGAGTGAACCTAAATTCATTAGCTGATGAATACGGAACACCTTCATACGTTTACAGTGCCAGCACATTTCGTGATAATTATCAGCGCCTTGACGCTGCATTATCTGAGCTTGATCACGGTATTGAATACGCTGTGAAGGCGAATTCGAATTTATCAGTTCTTAAGCTCCTTGTTGAGCAAGGTAGTGGCTTCGACATCGTATCTGGTGGAGAGCTTCGCCGGGTGCTTGCTGCTGGTGGCGATGCGAATAAATGCACCTTTGCTGGCGTCGGTAAAACTCGTGAAGAGATCGAGTATGCTATCAATGAAGGGATCTACTGCTTTAATGCTGAGAGTGAAGAAGAGGTAGTATTTATCAGTAAAGTCGCTTCAGAAATGGGGAAGGTCGCACCAGTTGCATTCCGCGTGAACCCGAATGTAGATGCTAAGACGCATAAATATATTTCAACAGGTAAGTCTGAGAACAAATTTGGTGTGGATTTTTCATCGATTGATGACGCCTATGCACGAGCTGCTGAATTACCAAGCATCGAGCTTCGTGGTTTACAGATGCACATTGGTTCTCAGTTAACATCATTACAGCCATTTGTAGAAGCTGTGGAAAAGGTAGCACCGCTAGCTAGCCGTCTGAAGGAGAAGTATGGGATTCAGTTTTTCTCCATCGGTGGTGGTGTTGGCATCGTTTATGAAGCCGCATTAGCGTCTGGTAAGTCAGAGTGGTGGGATAACCAGTCTGATGAAGAGCGACCTCTTACAGTTGAGAAGTATGCAGAAGGAGTAGTTCCTATTCTGAAAGATACTGGCCTTAAAATATTAGTAGAGCCGGGTCGTTACATCGCAGGTAATGCAGGTGTGATGCTGACACGCTGTCTTTATGAGAAAAAGGGTTCAGCTAAAACATTCCGTATTGTGGATGCTGGTATGAATGACTTGATCCGCCCAGCTTTATACGAAGGGCATCATGAAATTGTCCCGCTTACAGAGTCAGTAGGAGAGCATTCAGGAGATAAAGTTGACGTAGTTGGTCCTGTTTGTGAAACAGGTGACTTTTTCTGTCAGAACCGTGAACTTGCAGCCTTCGCCCCTGGTGAAGCTATCGCTCTTCTCAGTGCCGGCGCATATGGTTTTGTAATGGCATCAAACTATAACTCACGCGGTCTTCCTGTGGAAATTCTTGTTGATGGCGACGATGCGAAGGTGATCCGCCCACGTCAAACTATTGACGATATTTTAGCTAGTGAGATAGCATCTCTCTAAGCTTTTTTAAAAGGGAACTTAGCTCTCTGTATGTTGAGTATCAGCGTATAGCTTTATCACCATGCAGGAGAGCCTACTAGTTCTTACAGCCGTTGTATCGGTTTGTTTGATTGTTGGTGTAGGTGCGTTATTACGGCATCTGAAAATACTAACAGAGCAGATCGATAAAGGGCTGATGGGCATGACCATTCATGTCTTTTTTCCCTGCTTGATTTTAGACAAAATGATAGGCGCAGAAGTTCTGCGTAGTCCAGCTGTTGTATTTTCCTCCGCAGGTTTGGGCTTAGGTTTAATCATCGCAGGAACAGCCATTGGGTGGTTGTGTGCTTCAGCTATGGGTTTGAGTAAGGGCAGTGGTCAGCGGACCTTTGCCGTGAGCACAGGGATTCAAAACTATGGATACATAGCTATCCCTCTGGTGGTTAGCCTCTTTCAGGACGATGATGTTATGGCGGTGTTGTTTACCCATAATTTAGGAGTGGAATTAGCGATGTGGACAATCGGCACCATGCTGCTGTCGGGTAAAAAAGCACTTTCATATAAAGCGTTTATCAAAGGCCCCATCATAGCCATGGTCATAGGTCTGGCATTAGCACTTTCACATACAGATGACTATGTGCCCCTTGTGCTACAAAACACCTTAACTGTGCTTGGCCAATGCGCTGTGCCGCTTTCCTTAATACTCATAGGGGCTACATGGTATGATCTGTTTAAGCAGGTGAAGTTTGATGTGAAGATAAGTCTAGGCGGCATCGTGGTTCGTTTACTTCTTATCCCCATTCTGTTTATCCTTAGCGCTAAGTTTTTACCTATCAGCCACGAGTTGAAGCAGGTTCTTGTCATCCAGGCATCCTTACCTTCAGCGATGTTTCCTATTTTACTCTCACGTCACTATGGCGGGAGAACAGATATTGCCATTCAGGTGGTAGCATCCACCACCGTGGCGAGCCTGCTCACGATGCCATTCATCATAGCGTTCGGGTTAAAGTGGCTTAACCTTTAACGTTTGCCCTATTTACAAAACGCCTATTTTCCATACTTGGCATTTGTACCTGAGGTAGTCAGAATATATCCATGGAACATCACGTTTATTTTTGGTTAAAAGAAGAGCATAAAACCGAAGCTGGCATCGCCACTTTTGAAAAAGCTCTCGATGATCTTTATAAGATCAAAGAAATAGCAGGAGGGATCTGGGGTAAATCAGCAGCAACTCCAGAGCGCCCAGTAACAGATAAGTCGTTCGACTACGCACTCTCCATGAAGTTCGACTCAATCGAAAAGCACGACGCCTACCAAGTCGATCCAGACCACGACGTCTTTGTAGACACCTTCAAGCCATGGTGGGACAAAGTCCTGATCATGGATGTCGGGTAA
>CAYNLE010000043.1:0-5755 GCA_964397975.1 uncultured Verrucomicrobiales bacterium
CTTTATCATTGTTTCTTCGCCGCCTTTTCGTCCTTTTTTCTCTTCCTCGCAGCTTGAAAAAAGCTTTGCAAAATACCCAAACACTCTTCTTTCATCACCCCTGACAGGACATCACAGCGGTGATTCAGAGGTGGGTTCGAGTCGAGTAAATTAATCCAGCCCCCAGCTGCCCCCCCTTTAGCGTCCGGACAACCGAAAACAACTCGATCAGGACGACAGTGCACAATGGCTCCAGCGCACATCGGGCAAGGCTCCTTCGTCACATAAAGCGTGCAGCCCTCCAGCCGCCAGTCCCCGATTGCAGCTTGAGCTGATGTCAGTGATAACATTTCTGCATGCGCCGTTGCGTCTTTTAAGGTTTCCACCTGATTCCATGAACGTGCAATCACCTTCCCATCGCGCACAACGACAGCTCCCACAGGAACCTCATTAGCATCATAAGCCTTTTGAGCTTCACGTAATGCTTGCTGCATAAAATACTCGTCACTCTGAAAATCTATCATTACTTCGTCACTCACACGTTTAAACTGTCAAAAAAACTTCAAACTTCCAACCGAATACTACACACTATTTCCGATGAAGAAATGGCAACATACAGACCGCATAATCGCCCCCTCACTTTTGGCAGCAGACTTTGGGAAAATTAAAGAAGAAACCACGCGCGCGATCCACGCACACGCGGACTGGCTACACCTCGATGTCATGGATGGGCATTTTGTTGACAATATCTCATTTGGCCCCGCTATCATCCAAGCCATCCACGAAACTAATGACATATTTCTCGATGTCCACCTGATGATTTCTCGCCCGGATCACTATTTACCACGCTTTATAGAAGCTGGCGCTGACATGATCACCGTGCATGTAGAAGCCGACCACGATGTTTCTGAAACACTCAAACGTATTCGCAACGCTGGATGTAAAGCTGGCTTAGCTCTGAATCCAGCTACCGAACTAGAGGCTGCGCTCCCCTACCTTGATCAGATCGACCTGCTACTATGCATGACCGTAGTGCCGGGATTCGGAGGACAATCTTTCATGAAGGAAATGATGCCTAAGGTTGCTCAAGCCGCCGCTTTACGTAGTGAACGTGAACTTAACTACCACATCCAAGTAGACGGAGGCATCGGGATCAAAACAGCTGCTGCTGCCACTGATGCAGGAGCAAACGTTCTAGTAGCAGGGTCTTCCACATTCAAAGCTAACAATATGTCACAAGCCATTCAGGCGATCCGTGAAGTATAAGTATTCAATATTTTAAGCGTATGGATACTACTACCCTTCTTGCAGAGCTTGCAAAATGCCTTAAAGAGAATCAATTCTCCACTAAAGATTCCGTTCTCCACGATCACTCTAGTGATAAATGGCACGCCTCGGCTCTACCTGACATCGTCGTATTTCCAGAGTCCACAGAAGACGTAGTCAAAGTAGTAAAAATAGCAGTCCTCCACCAGATCCCTATCTATACCAGAGCATCGGGAACAGGTCATGTAGGAGCCTGTGTCCCTGTCCATGGAGGTATCCTGATCTCCATGATGCGCATGAACTCCATTTTAGACATCAGCCCATCTGACGGTGTCGCTGTAGTGCAACCTGGAGTGATTAACAGCACCCTACAAGAAAGTGTCCGCGAGCATGGCTGGTATTACCCACCTGATCCAGCGTCGCTAAAGGAGTGTAGTATCGGTGGTAATGTATCGACTAATGCTGGAGGCCCCCGTTGTCTCAAATACGGAGTTACCAAACAGTATATTCTAGGCCTCGAAGTGGTGCTTGCATCCGGCGAAGTCCTCCGCACTGGTGGCCGCTGTCACAAAAACTCAACGGGCTTTGACCTCATAGGACTCATGACTGGATCAGAAGGGATGTTAGGGATCATTACAGAAATCACTGTTCGCCTCATCCCTCACCCGAAAGAGCGTGCCATGTTAGGAGCCTCATTCAAAAACTTCTCAGAAGCCGCAGCTGCTGTTCAAGCCGTGTTAGACTCCGGAACACTACCCTCAGCACTAGAAATAACCGACGGTTTCACAATGGCTGCAGCACGCGAGTATCTAGGTAAGGAGAACATGCCTCCAGGCGACGCTTATCTCATGTTAGAAATTGACGGCAATAGAGACGCCATAGACCGAGAGCTACCCCGCCTGCAGAAGTTCTTAGAAAAAAACTCCTCTATCAGCATCGATATAGCGCCTGATGAAGCTGCCTGTGAGCGAATCTGGCAACGCCGTAGAGACTTCTCATATTCACTAAAGCACACCGGCTTAACGAAGTTGAATGAAGATATCGTCGTGCCAAGATCTAAGCTCGTAGCTTTAGTAGAATTCGCCAGCGGCCTACAAAAAGAAACCGGTATACCAATCGCCTGTTTCGGTCACGCTGGTGATGGTAATATCCACACCAATATCATGGTAAAAAACTATGCAGACCCTCAGATCAAAGCTGTTGCTGATAATGCTTTAGATAAACTATTTACATGGGTTATAGAAAACGATGGTATCATCAGTGGGGAACACGGCGTCGGGCTAGCTAAAAAACCATGGATCCGACAAGCCATCGGTGATGTATCTATGCAGACCCACCTCGCTATAAAGCAAGCCCTCGACCCTAAAAATATCCTCAATCCAGGGAAATTTCTCGACGCTTAACTACTGTAGAATCTATGCAAGACGACCTTTTCTCCAGCCCCCTATCAAGCGACCAATTAAATATTGAAAAGCAACGAGTCGATGAACTAACTAAACAGTTAGAGCAGCATAACCAACTCTATTACCAAGAAGCTAGTCCGAAAATATCAGATGCTGAGTATGATGATTTAATGGGTGAGCTTAAAAAGCTAGAAGCCACGCACCCTGAGCTCGCTTCACCAAATTCACCGACCCAGAGAGTAGGAGGCGCACCGCTAGAGCATTTCGAACAGATAGAACATCTCACACCGATGCTATCTATCGAAGACATTCATGAGCTAAAACCTGAAGAGCTGGATGAACTAAAGAAAACCAAGCCCAACGCAGTTCAATCTGAAAACCTCCGAGACTGGTTTACACGCTTACTAGCAAATACAGGAAACCAACAAATCTCAGTCTCCATCGAACCCAAGATCGATGGAGTAGCTGTATCTGCAGTATATAAAAACGGAGTTTTTTCCTACGCTGTAACTCGAGGAGATGGCGCCATAGGTGATGACATTAGCAAAAACGTTCGCACCATTAAGTCCATCCCTCTTCACCTTCCTCAAGGTGCTCCAGATTTATTTGAAGTCCGAGGAGAGATATTCATGCCTAACAAAGCGTTCAATATCCTAAATAAAAAGAGAGATGAGGCAGGTGATACAATCTTTGCAAACCCTCGAAACGCTACAGCCGGCACACTAAAGCAGCTCGACTCTAAACTAGTAGCCTCACGTCCACTCGATTGTGTTTTTCACTCCTATGGCATGGTTAAAAACCCACCATATAATACCATCAAGAAGTTTCAGGCCACACTTCACTCATACCAACTTAAAGCAACTCCTTGGTTACGCGAGGCTTCCACTGTCGACGAGCTATTAGCAGCCATCCACGATCTAGACTATGACCGACATCAGCTCCCCTATGCGACAGACGGAGCCGTCATCAAGGTCAACGACATCAGCAAACACACATCAATAGGCACAACTTCCAAGCACCCGAAGTGGGCCTGTGCATACAAATTCCTACCCGAACAAGTAGAAACAATAATCAAGGACATCACTATACAGGTAGGACGCACTGGCGTGCTTACACCCGTGGCAGAACTCAACCCCGTCTTAGTTTCAGGAACAATCGTTTCACGCGCGACTTTACATAATCAAGACGAAATAGACCGTAAGGACATCCGACTCAATGACTCTGTCATCATCGAGAAAGCTGGTGAAATCATCCCAGCTGTAGTGAAGGTCTTAACTGAAAAGCGCCAAATTGAAACGATCCCGTTTTCACTCTATGATTTCGTAAAAGGAGTATGTCCATCTTGCTCAGCGCCTATTGAACAGGCAGAAGGCTTTGTTGCATGGCGCTGTGTTAACTTCGCCTGCCCAGCTCAAGCAGTTACACGCATCAAACACTTTGCATCTAGAAAAGCTCTCGATATTGACGGGCTAGGCACTGCTGTAGCAGAAAAACTGGTAGAAACTAAAATGATATCTACCACACTTGACCTGTTCGAACTCGATCCTAACACCCTAGCTCACTTACTACTCGACCCTGCCAACTTAGAACTTGGCCAAAGTAAACCACGCCGGCTTGGCGAAAAACGTGCAGAGCAGATTATAACCTCTCTTTCCGCTGCCCGTAAAGCCCCCTTAAGCAGATGGATTTACGCGATGGGAATACCCAACATTGGTGAATCAGCATCTAGAGAGATCGCCCGACTTCATAAAAACCTTTTCGATGTATCACAGTCGGAGATTTTACAAAACTTAGCTAATTTACCAAATTACGAAGCCTTATCCGTATCTAAACGGAAAAAAGAAAACCACCCTCACTTAGCTAAATTTCAAATCACCTCAGAACTAGGTATCATAGCAGCCCAAAAGATTATTCACTTCTTCAGCAGTTCAGCGGGCATGCATGTGCTAGAGCAGCTATCAAAACTAAACATCGAACCTGAATCAGATAACTATGACCCTGAAAAATCACAGAATAATAGTAAAGATTCTCAAATCGCAGGTAAAACCTTCGTCATCACAGGAACCTTAACAAAGCCTAGGCCTGAATTTAAAAAACTCGTCGAACAAGCAGGAGGAAAAGTATCTGGATCTATTTCATCAAAAACAGATTACCTACTCGCTGGAGAAAAAGCAGGTAGTAAAAAGACCAAAGCTGAAAAGCTCAATGTGAAGATCCTAGACGAGGAAAGCTTCAATTCAATGTTAGAATAAACACCTCTATCTGTCTGAAATATTAGAATGAAAATTATTTCTACTATCTTTTTGTCAATTGAGATAGCTATGACATACTGCGACTTATGAGATTCAGAGCCATATTAAGCTACTTCATATTAGCTATAATCTATAACTTGCTAGTCAGCTGCGGTAGTAGTGGCGGTGGAGGCTATGTCTCAGAAAACAAATCAATCCGTGGATATAACCCTGGCGTCGGCCCGTTCGACAGTAACGGAAACTACGTGGAACGCTGGGCAAACGATAAAAGTAAAGGTAAGTGGTGGCGAAAAGGCTCATTCAAGGGATCTGATCACATCGCGTCGCGTAAGGAGATCAAAATTAAAAAGCCAAAAGCAAGCCCGATCGTCTATAACCCTCCAGTAAAACCACCTGCTAAGCTCGCAGCTGCAACGAAAAAAAATCAATATCCGACTTACACACCTTACAAACCAACGGTTACTCAGGTTCCCAAACGAGCTGTTGTTCAGGCTGCCAAACCAACAGCAACCAAACCAAAACCTGTTAATCCGACAATAAAAACAACGCCAAAATACAAAGCTCCGATTCGCTATATTGTAAAAAAGGGGGATACCCTATGGTCTATTTCTAATAAGTTTAATTCATCCGTTAGTACGATTCAGAATGCTAATGGACTTATCGACACCAGCCTAAGAGCTGGAGCTGTCTTACTGATTCCTCAGTATTAAAACAAATACAAAGGCTATTATACAAAAATGCCTCTCTCTGAAAACAGAAAGAGGCATAGCAAAATAATATTTACCTAAACGCTATCAGGCTTAGGAAACTTAAACTTCGGTGCTGGTGGCGCAGGGGCTATGACAGGAGGACCAC
>CAYNLE010000043.1:5855-18651 GCA_964397975.1 uncultured Verrucomicrobiales bacterium
TTTTGCTGCAGGCGCTGCTACAGGAGGTGGAGCTGACTGAGCTGCACCTAACTTGTCATCATAAACAATATCTTTATCCTTCACTGCCTCACGCGCGATAGTCACAGACGGTGGAGGCGTTACTTTTTTATCGAAAGCTGATGACTGCTTATACATCTCATTGACTACATCTTCTGATGTCACCTTTGATAAATTAGGAATCTTAATAGGTGTAGTATGACCAAGCATTGCAGCCTCGAGGCTTGCAGCCTCATCTTTATCACGCTTCATCCATGGGAGTGTTGCTAAATCAGGACTCTCTTCACTAAAGTCACCCCAAATTTTTTCCTTATCGTCTACCCATAATAAAAAGTGCTCAAGATCTGGGTTCGCAAGTGATGGGTCACCAGCCATCGCCGCACCATAAAATCGAGCTGACTGCAGTACCATGCCATAGTTTAACAAAGCATTCGCAATTCCTAAGTTCTGAGCCGGCTTATCTTTATTAGACTCTTGTAAAAATGTTAATAGGCGTATTGCTCGTCTAGGAGTGCCTTTTGATAAAACCTTAATAGCAAAACCCAACTCAAGATCAATAGGCGGAATCTCAGGAGCTTTCCAAATAATTTCAGCTGCTTTTTCAGCCTGATCAGCATCATATAACAAATGAGCTAACTTTTTTCGATTTGCCCAATCGTCAGGATTTTTTTCAATCAAATCCGCCAGAATACTTTCTGCTAGGGTGAATTTTTTATCTGCATTAGACATAATCTATAAAGAGGGAGTTAACTGGGAAATATGTATATGAACGCTTCTTAAATGTCAAGGGCTATCAAATAGCTAGACTACCTTACAATAAGTGAAATTTACCAGACACCTAATTCATTCAACTGTTTTTCTGCCATACTAGACCAACCTCGATTCGCTAACGGAGACGCTGGTGACGGATGGAGAACTCGACCTATCTTAAATTCCTTATCTGGGAAGTAAGCCTCTACCGTCTCACGAAGCTTTTTCTCTGCATATACCCCCACACCTACTAACCATTCTGGATTTACAACCGAAATGAAACGAGCCAGATGCTCTCGGCACACGATCTCTACTGGCTCCATTTCGGCCTTGGCTAGCTTATCAGGTGTAATATTCCGCCCTGTTTCCCCCATCCAGACCAAGGGGCAATAATTCACTACCACATGCTCTGCAAAAAAGTCATCGGCATTAGGATATTTCTCTGAAAACAAGCCCCACAACCTTTGGCCACTAACCTCTACTCGCTTACAGTCAAAACCCTCCACCTGTCTTTTAGGGTGTTCATTTTTAGGTTTTTCAACACTCCCAGATATACCCATCCAGTCTCTTACTAATGATATCTCGCCGAACGGTATACCAGTCTGAGACATCCCCCACGGCCCGGGATTCATCCCAAGGAACAAAACTCGTTTATTGCCAGCGCAATACCTAGTCAAATATTCCGAATGTGTCTGCCAAGCATACTCAGTCGGCAAATAAACATGACTTACAGGATCACTGAAGCATAGTGGGGACAGCTCTCGTATCTGCTTTTTAGCCGCTTGAGTTAATTTCCCCCCACTAGCTGCATCGCCTTGCTTCTTTGCCATGAAAGAGATATCACACTGATTCCACTGAAGTTCAAAGTTCAAACTTCAATCATAAAAAACATGGGCTACAGTCTCACTGTAACACCCCGCCTATCTCATTATCAAATGACAGCCGACTTCCTTCTCAACTTCCTCTTCCTCTTCTATGTCGTAGGGACAGTATGTTCATTTTTAGTCTATAGAGAACTACGTAAGCAGCCCTCCCCTGAACTCATTCCTAGAGATAAAGGCTTAGTTCGCGTGAATGACCTGAATCGCTACGATATTTTAGGGATGACCATTCTCGTCTTATTCTTCGCTAGCACCTACCTACTACCTGAGTCCGATCAATCGATTGAAGAGACTAAAGAGAAAATGCAAAATCCTCTTATCCTTTTCATTCTCATGGTAACGCAGCTATTCCCTGCATCTATGGTCATCTTTATACTGACCATCAGAGGCGTCAGCCCGACTAAATACTTTAACCTCGAGTGGCCCAAGTTTTTACACATTTTCTGGATAGCTCCAGCTACTGTTACTTTCATGTTCAGCATCATGCTTATTTTTAATCAGCTCGGCTATGAAGCGTGGATGAGTGATATGTTCGGCGATAATGCACGTGAGCAGCAAACTGTTCAGGTATATAGGGAGACTGAACTCTACCTCATCAGAGCCATGATGTCTCTTATGGTCGTTATTTTCGCGCCATTAACCGAGGAGGTCATTTTTCGTGGCTATATTTACCCTATCGCCAAACGATACTCTACGAAGTTCCTCGCAACTGTAATGACTTCGTTATTTTTTGCCCTTGTGCACAATAATATTACAGCTGTGCTGCCACTCTTCATTCTTGCTATATTACTAACTATTGCTTACGAAAAAACAGGTTCAATATGGGCTCCTATATCGATTCATGCACTCTTTAATGCCGGTGCTGTTTTTGCTATGGAATGGGAAAAAATAATGCCCAATGGCTCACCTGAATAAGCTTATGTCTCTACGACCTCATAGATCCCTCTATTTATTGATGATATTCTCATCAATATTTCTTTCTAACTGCAAGGACAAATCAAGCGATCCCGAAACTAGCAAAAATAAGGGGAACAAGGAACTAAGTGCTGCCACAGCCAGTAAAAACCCTCACCAACAGCTTCTCTCACAACCTGGCCAAAATGCTATTTCAGCTAAATGCCAAGAATGCCACTCTGAAGTCCACCACAAGTGGCACGGCTCACACCACGCTCAGGCAAACAGGCTCTTACAAAGTGATCTAGACACCCTACCTTTTACTGGGCAGAAATTTCACTCAGGTAATGAGAAGTGGTCATTTACCAACAACCATAAACAGCCCACGATATCATCTAACAATAAAAAACATGAAGCTGGGATGGTTATTGGCAAAGACCCTCTTATCCAATATCTCGTAGCTGCCAGTGACGGGCGATGGCAAGCACCTAATGCGGCCTGGGACCCTCATAAAAAAGAGTGGTTCGATATTTTTAACGGAGACAAACGCACAGAAAATGACTGGGGTCACTTCACTGGACAAGGAATGAACTGGAACTCTCAGTGTGCTTGGTGCCACATGACTGATTATGATAAAGGTTATGACCTTGCTACAGATACTTACAAATCCACATGGTCGGAAATGGGCATAGGCTGCACTCAGTGCCACAGTGATTTATTAGAAAACCCTAGTCATGATTCCGGCTGCCTGATCGATATAGATCAAGAGCGGAAAACAAAAAAAGAAAAACCTAATATCGCATTTGATAACTGTGCTACCTGCCATAGCCGCCGCACTGCCTTTGATGATGACTTTAAAGCTGGAGATAAATATGGAGATCACTACGGGCTACAACTTCCTACCCAAGCACACCTCTACTACCCAGACGGCCAGATCAAAGACGAAGTCTACGTATGGGCATCTCTAAGAACCAGTAATATGGGGCACAAAGGAGTACAATGTAGTGACTGTCATGACCCACATAGCAATGAGCTAAAACATCCTGTACAAAATAATATGCTCTGCATGTCCTGCCACGCTGGCGGTAGTAATGGACGTGTCAGTGGAGCTATCGTCATCGATCCTAACAACCATAGCCACCATGCTGCAGGAACGGCTGGTAGCTCATGTGTCGACTGCCACATGACTCATACCACTTACATGGGGCGCGATGACAGAAGAGATCACGGCTTCCACGTCCCTGATCCACTCATGACAAAGGAGTTAGGTATTCCGAATGCATGTAATAAATGCCATACTGATAAAGATGCTGACTGGTCGATAAAATGGACAAATACATGGTATGGAGAAAAAATGAACTCTCCAGAAAGAACCCGTCAACGAGCTCGCACACGAGCTATATCATCAGCTTACGAAGGTAACCCTGATAGTATAGAGGCCTTACTTAAAGCCCATAAAGAGGAGCCTAATCCATACTGGCAAGCCTCATTGTTAGAAATCATGCAACCATGGGGAGCTGACCCTCGCGTTCAGTATCTCGGTCGTAGCGGTGTGCATCATAAAGAGTCCATCGTCAGAGCCTCAGCATGTAGACTCATGGAATTCAGCCCAGAAAACACGCCTTGGTTAGAGCCCATGCTAAAAGACCCTATAAAAGAAGTCAGACTAGCCGCCGCATGGGCACTAAGGTCACAGCTCACCCCGCAATCCAGTGCTCTGCTAGAACTCACTGAATCATTCAAGTTCACCGCTGACCAGCCAGCTAGCAACATGCGCATGATGCAATTAGCTTACGAAGCTAAGAATTACCCAGAAGCTGAAAAGTGGATTAAGAGGGCTCTCCAAATGGATCAAACATCTCCGCCGACTCATGAATATTACGCTATTTTACTAAGTCAGATGAACCGACCTCAGGAAGCCTTAGAGCAGCTACAAGTGGCATCTAAACTAGCCCCTGATAATACCAATTATCTTTATCAAATGGCGCTGGCATATGCTGAGTTAAAGCAAAAAGACCAAACAGAAAAGCTGCTTAAACAAGTCATCGAAATCAACCCAAGCCACGAGAGAGCATTCTATAACTTAAGTATCATCTACGCTGAAAGGAATCAACTCGACGAGGCCATTAAGTTCGTTTCACAAAGTGAACAGATCAATCCAGCGATCCCTGATTACCCCTACCTCAGGGCAACACTTCACTTAAGACAAGATGATAAAGCCAAAGCTTTTGACGCCTGCAGAACCGTGCTTGGTATTAACCGTAATTATCAACCAGCGATTAACCTGATAAGAACTATTGGTAACCCTAACCAATAGGCTGACTAAAGTAACTCGGCACAAATAAGGCTCACTATATAAGTGAGCCTTAGAAATATATTAGAGCATCAGATGCTGCTACTCATTGATAGCATTAATCAACTGGCGTAAACGACCGAAGTCTCTCCTGCCGTGACGGAAAATAAGACGCGGTAATGAAGCTAGCTCTGATTCGTTTGCCTCATCATCTAATGGACCACCCTGAGCGAAGTCTCCACTCTTTAAGACGTCACTATAGTTCGTTCTAAGGTTTTTCATTTCATTCTCAGTAAGCTCACGCTGCATACGGATCGAAATCTTATCTCCAATGTAGCGATATGAATGGAAGTTAGAATAAAAGCGTTTAACCTCTTCTACGGCCTCATCTACATCATCTGTTACAAGATAGAGCGAGAAGTCACTTTCAGAAATAAGCTTGAGACGCATGAGGTGCTCTTTAACAAACTGCTCCCAGAACTTCCAGTATTTGCCACCTTTACTGTCAACTAAGACCAGTGGGTAGATCGTCGTTTTACCTGTCTGAATAAGAGTTAAAGTTTCAAAAATTTCATCCATCGTGCCAAAGCCACCTGGAAAAGCTGCTACAGCATCTGATTCCTGAACAAATGACAATTTACGGGTAAAGAAAAAGTCATAGCTGACCAGCTTCTCATCACCAGCAATGTAGGGATTAGAAGTCGCCTCAAAAGGTAGATTGATATTTAAACCAAAACTATTTTCACGTCCTGCGCCCTCATTACCAGCTGCCATAATTCCTGGCCCAGCACCTGTGATCGTCATGAACCCAGCTTCCAGCATCTTCCGAGAGAACTCGACTGCTGTTTTATACTCAGGTTCTTCTGGATCAGTTCTCGCAGAACCAAAGACTGATATCTTACGGCAGTTCCTATATGGGGCGAAAACCTCACTAGCCGTCCGCATTTCTTTCAGCGTGCGGTTCATTGTTTTAAAATCATTTTCAGATACAGAGCCACGTGATATCCTAACAGCTGAAATCAGCATTTCGGATAACAAGCAATTACCCTCTGATCCTGAAATTTCATTTGCTAGTGAGACTAAACGTTCATCTAACTTCTTTTCTCCGGTAGAGCCGATAAAGGAACATGAATGGGAATGAATTAGACCTCCTGTGAAGTCTTTCTCTTGTGGAATTTTACTAGGTTTAATACTTGGGCTCATAATAATCTATTTAAGATAGGCTGAACATAGCACTACTCGAAAAATAGCTCAACCAATAGCTTATTATTTTTAATCTATAAACCAACTTTATGCTGAAGCTGATTTACTAGCCTCTTGCAGAAGAACTAAACGCTCCATCGCCTTGCCGGAATCAATGAGACTAGCAGCCATTAAGACCCCTTCACCTAAGTTATCAGCTAAGCCAGCACATGCTAAACCTGCACCCGCATTCATAAGCACCATTTGGCGTTTAGGCCCCTGATCTTCTCCACTTAAAATAGCCCGTAAAATAGCTGCGTTAACCACAGCATCACCACCTTTTAGATCATCTACACTACAGGTTTCAAAACCAAAGTCCTCTGGTAAAACCTGCTCGTCTACCTGCGCTTCATAATTACCCGATTTACAGATCTGAGTCTCACCTAACATGCTGACCTCATCGACTGAGCCACCATCTTCTGTTCGACCGTGTACGATCCATGCACTATCACGCCCAAGGCGCTGAAGGATATCAGCAAACATGATATTCAACCTAGCATCACATACACCGACTAACTGACACTGCGGGCGAGCAGGATTCAGTAACGGCCCCATGAGATTAAATATCGTTCTCACTCCATCTTTCGCTAACATAGCGCGAACTCCAGCAACGGCCTTAAATGCTGGATGGTATGCTGGTGCAAATAAAAACCCGACGCCGGCCTCCTTTAGACAATGACGAAAGCCTTCTGGTGAGAGCTCAAGGTTAACACCCAGTTCTTCTAACACGTCAGCGCCACCACTTTTCGATGTAATCCCTCGATTACCGTGTTTGACTACGGTTGCACCACCAGCGGCGATAACGAACATACTGGTAGTAGAAACATTAAATAGGTCTAGCTTATCACCACCTGTACCACAGACATCGATAGTAGGGTGCTCAAATTCCATATCAGAAACACCTGGGTCAACTGCATGCTCTAAGAACGACTCCACAAACCCAGCAATTTCCTGCGCCGTTTCACCCTTTTCAGATAAAGCTTTTAGAAAAAGTGCCTTTTTCTCATCTGATATCTGCTCATCTAATAGCATCCCCGCAACTGCATCTATCTCGCGCGAACCAAGCTCTTTACCATCTACGACATGCTGAATTAGACTATCCATTACGTATGAACCATAACCCTAAAACTATCAAAAGACCAGAACTTTCAAATTACCTAAAACTAGATTACACAGAGATTCCAGAATAAGTATACACTTGCGAGTCATTATTCTGTATGTTGCATTTTCTAAGTAAAAACCTGTCAGCCTACACCTGTAAAAATCATGCAAATCCACAGCTCCACCTTTGTCATCAGCTCTCCTGATTACCCGACATGCCCAGAACCCAACCTGACAGAGTTTGCGTTCATTGGCCGATCAAATGTCGGCAAGTCGTCTCTGATCAACATGCTAACCAATAAAAGCGATCTTGCCATGGTCTCTAGTAAGCCTGGTAAAACTAAGCTTATTAACTTTTTTCTCATTAATAAAAAGTGGTCTCTAGTAGACCTTCCAGGTTACGGATATGCTAAAGCATCCAAGCAACAACGTGATAACTTCAACGAATTCGTCTCTGACTACCTAGTTCAGAGAGAAACATTAAGCTGCGTTTTTGTTCTCATCGACTCACGGCTTAAACCTCAGAGTATCGACCTTCAATTCGTCAACTGGCTCATTGATCAGAAAATACCTTTTGTCCTCGTCTTTACAAAGACAGATAAAAAAGGAGCTACAGGGGCAAATATCGAATTATTCAAAGAAGAAATGTCCAAGTTCTGTAATGGCTTACCTAGAATCTTTAGCTCCTCCTCTAAAACACGAGATGGCAGAAAAGACATTCTTCACTTCATCGCCCAAGCGCTCTCAACCAGAACGTAATAACGCATACTTCTGACATTACAAAAAAAAGCCGTAATATCATGAGAAACCGCTCGTGATATTACGACTGTATTTAAAACTCGTTAGGAAATTAAGCCTCCTGAGACTCAATTCTCTTTAAGACCTCCTCGTAGCCTTCCATGACGCCTCCTAGATCCTGACGGAAACGGTCTTTATCCATTTTCTCACCTGTCTCGATGTCCCATAAACGGCACGTGTCAGGGCTAATCTCATCCGCTAATACGATCTTGTTCGTTCCGTCTTTCGTGCGGCCAAACTCGATTTTAAAGTCAACTAGTGTCATCCCACACTCTTTAAAGAAGCCGATCATTACGTCATTCACTATTAAGGCTTTTGCCTTCAGCTCAGCACACTCTTCTGGTGTCGCTAAGCCAAGCTCACGTGCGTAAGCTGTATTAATGAGTGGGTCACCTAGCTCGTCTGATTTATATGAAAATTCTACGATTGGCTGCTTAAACATTAAGCCTTCATCTACCCCCATACGTTTACAGAATGATCCTGCAGCTATATTTCGAACAATCACCTCCACCATCAGGATGTCCACAGCTTTAACATCGATATTAATATCGTCGACATCAGCTACGAGGTGAGTTTCTACACCCTTAGCCTCTAGCATCCTGTAAATGGCTAACGTAATAGCCTTGTTCAACTTCCCTTTATTTTCAAACTCAGCTTTTTTCTCAGCATTGAATGCTGTTGCTTCATCCTTATACTCCATACGTAATACATTCGCATCATCTGTAGTATAGAGTCTCTTAGCTTTCCCTTCGTAGAGCGGTTCCATGCTTTATTACCTAAATCAGCCGATTTCAACGGTCAATCAATAACGAGCTGATCTAGCTATTTAGCAGTAAATACCTTGAGATTAGCTCGACAGATCAACTTTTAGATTCCATATCTTATGTCATGCAACAGACGACTGATCAAATCCGAGATTTTCTTCAGTTCATCGTTTTACAATTCATAGAACACCCTGACCAAGCGCAACTACGTGTAGCTGAAGTTGATGAAAACCGTATTAGCTTCCGACTCATTGTAGCTCAGCCCGATGTTGCTATGCTCATAGGCAGGAACGGCTTCACCGCCAGCGCGATCCGTAATGTCATGAAAGCTGCAGCCAGCCGTCATCATCTCCAGGTTAGTTTACAAATCAATTCTCACGAAGAGGAGCAGCAGCGTATTGCTGAGATAGAGTCTTCGCAAATTATTGATGACGGTAGCTCTGAGACAGAGGCTTCTTAAGATTGCATCTAAGTTGTATTAAATTATACTCTCATATAGTTCTCTACACACTGTCGTAACAGTCCCCCTGACCATGTCCGCCCTTCGCGTATTTAAAACCTTCCGTTTACTACTTTTAGTAATAGTAGGTGTCTCTATCGGACTTATAGTGGGTAGTGTTTATCACCTTAACCAGAGTGGCTTAAATCACCAGTGGCGCGCAAAAATAGCCGCTGAGCTAGAAAACTTAGGTATCATCGCAGATTTTGAGAGCCTTAGGTTAGACATTTCCAAAGGGCTCATAGCAGAAGGCGTTCGCGTTTACACTGATGATCAGCGTGATCAAGTATTCGCCTCCCTAGAACATCTCGTCATTGATGTTGATAAAACCAAGCTCATGCGAGGGATACTCCGCGTTAATAATGTTGCGCTAAAACAAGCTGACATATCGCTCCCTATCGACGCCGAGAATCCGGAAAGTAAAAAAATAACTATCAATGACCTAAGCGGTGAAATCTTCTTACCGAATAAAACAAAGGTCGAAGCACGTGACCTCACAGGTAATATTCTAGGTATCAAAATCGACATCAACGCCCATGGTTGGGCTAGTCAACAACAAGATACGGGTGAGGAAATGTCCGATGAAGCGAAGCGAGCTCGCACTGCTATGATTACGGGTATCTTAGAAGAGATCGACCAATGGCAGTGGAATAACGATCAAGCACCTGAGCTGAAAATATTCTTCGAAGGCGATATCCATGCCCCTGATACAACGAGGCTCAACTTTAAATTAACAGCTAAAGAGGTCGAACGGAATGGTGCTAACTTAACTGATGTTTCACTAAAGGGTGACATTAAAAATAAAACTATCACTCTTGAGCAAATCTCACTGAGTAACGGTCCCGGGAAACTTTCTGGACACGCTGACTTCTATCCCGAATTAGGCACAGGAAAGTTTGAAATCGATTCAACAGTCCATCTACAGCTACTTGCTAGACGGCTATTCAATATCGATATCCTAAGTCCCGTCACCTTCTCCACACCTCCAGAAATCCACTGTGACGGAACAATCACTTTTACCAAAAATAACAAGCCTCACTTACAAGCCAAAGGTAACGCTAACTTATCAGATTTCTCTCTACTCGGAACACATTTCAAAAAACTCAAGACCGACTTCTCCACGAAAGGGAAAGACCTCTTCCTAACAGGATTAACAGCCACACACTCTGAAGGGAGCCTTCAAGGCCGAGTTTTAATAAAGGATGACACTATACGCTACCAAGCTGAGTCAAGCCTCCCCTCGTCTGTATACTCTCCATTCATTGCTCATAGTAATATAAAGAAAACACTCTCTAAAGCGATCTTCTCACCTGAATCAGATATCGACCTCTCCGTAGAAGGAACCATTAATCGAAATGACCTCAGCGACTGGTCAGCTACGGGGAAAGCTAAAATTGCTAACTTTAAGTATAATACGGTGCCCTTACTAGAGCTTAGTGGAGAATTCGTAATAAACAGCTCATCATCTACATTTTCTGACATCAGTGCCCTATTCGACTACTCTAACTACTTATTTAAGCAAAAGTATGGAGGAGTCACTACTGGAGAAGTAAAAGCCGATAAAGTCTCGGTTATACCAAAAGAGAAAATAGTTAGTATTGATAACGTTCGTGGCACCGCATGGCCGGCTCCAGTTGTAACCCTATTTTCCCCATCCATATGTAAACACATAGAAACATACCAATTTAACAGCCCTCCTATATTAAAGGGCAATGGAACATTTGACCTCATACCTGGGGAAAATAAAACCGACTTCACAGTAGATGTTAAAAGTGCGGGTAAAATAAACTATAGCTTCTTAGGCCAGAACTTAAGCTTATATGGAATCAGCTCTCAAGTGCACATCCTCTCTGACCGAGTGCACGTCAACAATCTGAAGTTCAACACCTTTAATGGCCCCTGCAGCGGAAAGGTCACTGTTTACACTAGCGGGAAGCAAAACGGTAAATACAAGGGAGCAATGCAGTGGCAGCGTATCCACTTAAAGGATATAGGTCAGCTCTACCGCTTTAATAACGCAGATCAAGGGCTCATAACTGGGCGTATTGACTTCAACGGAGCGGGTCAAAATATACGTACATTTAATGCATCTGGATCCATGGCACTAGAAAATGGCAACCTATTCTCCGTTCCTATGCTAGGTCCCATCTCGCCACTAGTAAGCACGGTATTAGGAAAACGAAATCCTTCAGAGCAAACTGCTAAAAACGCATCTTTTTCCTATATTATTAAAAACGGTGTACTCTATTCAAATGACTTTCTAGCATCCACCCCGTCACTTTCTTTCACAGGCGAAGGGAAAATTGATTTAGAAAAAAAGCAAATCGATATGCTAATGCGCATGAACGCTCGAGGCGTTTTTGGTTTTATCATTATCCCATTAAAGCCCTTTATCGGACTCTTTCAGTTCCAGGGTTCCGGCAGTTTTTCTGACCCTGTATGGAAAACTGTCATTTTCACAAATCCTAAAAAAGGAAAAGATGACCCGATTTTCCGTAAACCGCCTAAAGCTAAAGTCTTAAGTGAATAGCTAGACTATAAATGAAAGCCCCCTTTATGAAGGCTCTGATCTCATTCCCTTCATCCGTGACTCATGGTCATCTAGAATGAAAATAGACTTTTGGTAATCAATATGGCTAAGCAGTTTCTTAGACTCTTCCCTCGATCTAGCATCAATCTGCAAAACCATTTTACCCATATCTACCCCTGGGATTTCCTTTACCCGACTAGGATCTCCGATCCTCAGAATGATCGACCTAATCTTAAACCACTTTTTGACCAACTCCACATGTTCGATATCAAGATATGACAGCTCGATGGTCTGCATTTCATTTTTGCCACCTCTAAAAACACTGCCCTTTAGCCTCCAGCTTAAAATAACAGACTCTGATAAAAAGCGCAGTTTCCCCAAAACTTCATTTTTACCTAATGGGTCTGAAGCAGGAATCGTGAAATGAATATTAATAGGGTCTATACCAATCATGCGCTTTAAATATATGATATAAAAATGCCCGAGTAAGCAAGCTTACTCGGGCATTTAAAAGATTTATACTTAAAGTTAGTTAACAGCTACTGCATCTGAACCAGTCTCACCAGTACGGATACGAATAGCCTCCTCTACAGCTGAGATAAATACCTTACCGTCACCTATTTTTCCAGTGTTAGCACTCTTGACGATAGCCTCTGCCACACTGGCTGCATCTTCATCATCTACTGTGATCTCTAGCTTTACCTTAGGAAGAAAATCTACTGTATACTCACTACCTCGGTAGATCTCAGTATGTCCCTTCTGACGACCGAATCCTTTAACTTCTGTAACAGTCATACCCTGAACACCTACCTCTGCTAAGGCTTCCTTCACTTCTTCCAGCTTGAAAGGCTTAATAATCGCTTCGATTTTTTTCATAATGTTTTATTTTATTTAACTATTCGTAATTTAGATACTCTATCTACCCCTTACAAGCAAACTCCGTTCCATATTACATAAAAATTTAATTTATTAAAAAAATAGCTCTATCAGGCTTAATTATTTCAGCTAAATTTTCTTCTTATGAGA
>CAYNLE010000044.1:0-18603 GCA_964397975.1 uncultured Verrucomicrobiales bacterium
AAGAAAACAACCAGCTTGCTCTAACAGCATAAATCAACTAACTCTAAATTTAGGACACCTGCTGGACGAAATTCGTGGGGAAGACCACCCCCAGTCTTCCCCGGCGCGCTCTTGCTGTGAAAGCAGCAAAGAAATAAACTATGAAACTTACTCCCTATAACTCTCGGCCGATCTGTCGGCATATCGTCCAGTTCAGTGCCAGCGTGCTAGTAGCCTCTCTATTTACTGGTGCAGCCACAGCAGACGATGGTCGTCCAGAAAAACCTAATGTGCTCTTGCTACTTACCGATGACCTCGGCTGGCAGGATGTGAAGTGCTATGATATCGACGAGCCTTCACCTATGGAAACACCAAACATCGACGCACTAGCTCAGAAGGGTGTCATGTTTTGGCAAGGCTATTCACCGGCTCCGACTTGTGCGCCGAGCCGTGGGGGCATTATGACTGGGGCTCATCCAGCTCGAACAAATTACACACATGTGGTCGGTGGCACGCCGCCGTCAGCATATCATAAGACAGGGCATCGTATGATGCCACCATGGTATAGTGGACGGGTTTCAATGGACTATGTGGCACTCCCTCAAGCACTCAAAGAGAACGGCTACACCACGGGGCATAGTGGTAAGTGGCACTTGTCGAAGAAGTACAAGTCTTTTCCTCAGCCAAAGGACCTTGGTTTTGATTGGACCCGCAGTAAGGCGGGTATAACTAAAAAAATGACACCACACCGTTTGACAGGTTTTGCCACTAAAAATTCTAAAGATCCGTATCAGATTGATGAAAACGGTTTTGCAACACACGAACTAAGCGAAGATGCTCTGACCTTTGTTCGTGAAAATAAAGATAAACCATTCTTCCTCTTTTATGCGACTAGGCTAGTGCATGCACCTATTCACACTCGCAGTGAACGCTTGTTACAAAAATACGTCAAAAAGCTCGGCGTGGAATTGCCAGAAAACCCGAATGAGTGGAAAAGTGAGGGGCAAACAAACCCCTTCTACTGTGCGATGGTTGAGGAGCTTGATTACTATGTTGGGCAAATGTTCAACTATCTTGATACGACAGAAGACCCGCGCTGGCCGGGCCATATGTTGAGTGAAAACACCTACATTATCTTTACCTCCGACAACGGTGGCATGGAGAGTATGCCTGGTGATATTATTACTGATAACTATCCTCTCGACCGTGGTAAAATTTCCGCCATGGAGGGTGGGGTGCGTGTGCCTCTCATAATCACTGGGCCTGGGATTAAAGCCGGCACAAAGACGGAAGTCATGGTTAACGGGCTCGATTTTTACCCGACTATTCTTTCTTGGACGAATACACAGAAGCCTGTGGGTAACGAGTTTGACGGTTGCGATCTTTCAGAACTTTTGACGAAAGATCCCACCGATTCAGGACTGGTAAAACAAGAGGAAGGTCATGTGCGTGATACCATGTTCTGGCATTTCCCGAATAGTCAGGAATTAGAGAGCACTATTCGCATAGGTGATTTTAAGTTGGTTCGTAATTACGATCATTTGAACCCCCAGAATGCTGAATTAGAGCTGTATCAATTGTATAAAACTGAAAATGGTCGGCAAGTTCGAGTGGATATCGAAGAGGCTAATAATTTAGCCATTAAGATGCCCGAAAAGGCAAAGGAGATGAATGCTAAGCTAAGTGCAAAACTAGAAGCGCTGGATGTTAGTTACCCTTACTTTAATCCACATTTCAGTGATGCTCTTCCGAATAAAGAGAAGGTGCCTACAGTGCTATCACATGAGCGTAATGGTAATTCCGTAGAGTATAGCTATCAGGAAAATGGAGCTAAGGTGGCACGTGCACAGCTAATGTATACCTTAAATGGAGGTGGTGGCGATGAAGAGTGGTTCCGCACTCCAGCCACGGTTTTAGGTGATAACAAAGTGACAGCTACCTTACCCAAGGGAACTACTCATTATCTGATTAACTTAATCGATGAGAATAACTTTCTGGTGAGTCACCCCTACGTGAAGAAATCAACACGTGGCAATAATTTACCGTCTGAGGTAGCTCCAGCCGTTTCGGAGAATATTTTGAAGAAATAAGGTTTCGCTCCTAATCTGATCGCTGCTGATCGTTTGACTGTTGCAGGATCTCTTAAGAATCAGGGCTACCACACGGGGATTATCGGTAAGTGGCATCTGAATTTTAATTATACTGATGTTAACACAGGTGAAGTGTTGAAACGTAAAGGTAAAAAATCGTTAGCTCCCGTTGGTAGTGGTATTCCTGATGGACCTATTACACGAGGTTTTGATTATTACCATGGCTTCCAAAGTGGCACTGGGATTACGGTCAATATTAGGAATGCCGATCTAGCAAGCACTGGCCTTAATATAGACGCCTTTGGGGGTCTAATTCCTTTCGAGGCGAGGCTGGGAGGCTCTTTTTTCGAGTCCTTTACCGATTTTAGATTGATGACGACCGAAGTGTTGGCTTAAGAGGCTAGCCTGACTGATTTTGCGAATACGATATCTTACCCAGAGAACCGGCTCACTTTATATCCAGCGCAGGATCTCAGACCTTCGGGGACTAACAATCTCGTAGGTAACGCTGAGCCTAGCCAACCGCTACTCATTTACGATCCACGTTAGAGTGAGCTAAATAGCCGTGTTTTTATCAGATCAATTTGAACATTGCATGATAGTGCTATTTATATATAATTTAGCTCAGAAAGGACGCTTATGCGTCCTTTCTCTGTCTCCGTAAGAATGTCATTTTTGTGGAGTTGAATTTATTAAGGTATGGGATTTATTGATGTTATAAAGCATTGGCGTCTTACTCAAAAGGGTATGTCGTCTGGGAAAAAACGCCGCACTGTTGTGACGAGTGAAAACTCGTTCATGGAGCTTCTGGATAGTAGCGTTATCATTAAATTTTCTTTCTACATCATATTTACCACACTGATCTGCTTCTTCATTCCTTACGCAGGTTTACCTGATGTTATTCATGCGGGAGAAGGTGGTAGGAGAACCTTGATTTGTATGGCGCTATGTTTGGCTATGATTTTTTATTATCATATTCGTCATAGTTTAAAGGTTTCGAACTCTCAGGTGTCACTTATTTTTGGCTGCCTTTTAGTTAACCTATTGTTGACCTGGGGTGTGTGTCATTTTGTTAGCCAGAATAGGTGGTGGAGTGATGATTTTATGGTTTTACTACCTCCTATTGCTTTTGCACCTATGGTGTTATCAGTTTTAGTAGGAAGGCACGCGGGCTTATTTTCGACGATCAGTACGAGTCTCTTAGGCTGTTTATTGATGCCAGAAGCTGAACTTTTCACCTTCATTATTATTAGTCTAGTCGTTGGCTGTATGGTTGTGGCTATGACCCGTCGAGTGAGACGAAGGGGAAGTTTGCTCAGAGCAGGTTTTTATGCGGGTTTGACGACCTTTGTGTTGGCTTTGGTTTTTGAGAAAATTGATCTTTTCAATATAACAACGGCAGGAGCTGCTACGGATGAGGTGATTAAGTTGGTTGTCGTGATATTAGAGGGGCTACTCATAGGCATGGTTGTCAGTGGTTTGTTACCAGCTCTTGAGAGTATATTTCGGATCACTACAAGTATTAGCTGGCTAGAGATGAGTGACCTTAACCATAAGCTGTTAAGGAAGCTGCAGCTTGAGGCGCCAGGATCTTATCACCATAGTATGGTAGTCGCTACCTTGGCTGAATCAGCAGCTGAGTCTGTTGGTGCTAACGCATCTATGTGTCGTGTATGTTCGTATTTCCACGATATTGGTAAACTTAGTAAGCCAGAATACTTTATCGAGAATCAGGGTGACATTAACCCACACGATACTCTTTCGCCTACGATGAGTGCTATTATTATCATTGCTCATGTGAAAGATGGTGTTGATATAGCGATTAAAAATAAGCTTAACCCTAGAATCGTGGACGTGATTCGAGAGCACCATGGTGATTCACTGGTAAAATATTTTTACCATAAGGCTAAAGAGCAAAAAGCTGAAGCGGATGAAAGATTAGCTGAAGGTAAAGATGATAACGACAGCTTGGCTCAAGTAGATATTAAAAACTTTAAGTATCCAGGGCCTTGTCCGAGCACTCGTGAAAGTGGTATTATTAGCTTAGCCGACTGTGTGGAGAGTGCCTCTCGAAGCCTTACCAAACCTACTCCTAAAAAAATCCATAATCTCGTTAATGACGTTGTGATGGCAAGAGTAATGGACGGCCAACTAGATGATAGTCAGCTGACTATGGGGGATATTAAGGCCTTGATCAAAAGTTTCGCCTCTACACTGAGAAGTATGATGCATACGAGGATTGATTACCCTAAAGATGAGAGTAAGCCTAAGTCAGAAGATATTGGTAGGGTCAGAAAGGCTAGCTCTGCCGATAAACAGAAAAGGTCAGGTGAGCAGAAGCTAAAATTGATAAAGTAAGATTCTAATTAGCTTTTCTGAAAGAAGAAGACGTTTTTATGGAAAAAAAACCTCAACTTACAGTCTATAACCACCAGTCTGATGTAGTCCTATCAGATACTTATTTAGCGAAGCTGAATAGACTTGGGGAAGCAGCTATGTCACCTGTTTTATCTGCTGCGAAATACCAGGGTTCTGCGCTTTCTCAGCTAGAAGAAGTCGAGGTGAGTATTATTAATGATGAGACCATTGCAGATGTGCATGTTCGTTTTATGGATGTGGAAGGTGCCACCGATGTGATCACCTTTGACCATGGTGAGATTCACATCAGTGTGGAAACGGCCATATCTCAGTCTGCGGAATTTGGTAATTTTTTCGAGAAAGAGTTAGCACTCTACATGATACATGGCTTGCTGCATTTAGCTGGGCACGAGGACGCCAGTGACGATGGACGTGCACAAATGAATCATCTGCAGCAGTCTATTCTGGATCAGCTGTGGCACTGATGCAGCCGCTCTTCAGTAATGATGTAGTCCATTTGGATGTCATGTTGCTCTGCTGGTAATAAAGGCAGGATTTGTTGTTCGAGAGCAATGCCGGCAATGATGGGCTGATGGTTACTTTTTATACCAGCTAATGATCTATCATAGTATCCGCCGCCTTGCCCCAGACGCTGGCCTAAGTGGGTAAAAGCAACGCCGGGACATAGTATGAGGTCTACATCGGAAAGAGACTTTATGGAATGTGTGTTTTGATTTGGTTCGAGGATACCGTATTTTCCAGGGGTTAATTCATTCGTATTTTTAATATGATAAAACTGTAATGAATGGTCGGCTAAGCACTTAGGGTAATAAAGTTGAATTTTCAGGTCGGAAAGGTGCAGCAGCATGAGTGATGCCTCATTCTGATGTGCAGCATAAGTCGCTACTTTTACATTTTCAGTGTGAGTGGGGAGCTTTTTAACTAGTTGCTCTATGTGTAAACAGATCTTTTGAGAGGCTTTATTTTTAGAGTCGTCAGAAAGGCGGAGGAGTTCTTTTTTAATTTTTTTCCGTATCTGTTTTTTTTCGGTGCTCATGTTCTTCACTTCAATCTGATTATACAGATACATTATGTCAAAATTTATTAAAGACGGGGAATGGTGTAGAAGGTGGAAGGTCTTGAATTAAGAATGATTCCTTGTAGTTTAAGTATCTAAGTGACATGAATGGTTAAGAGTATTTATGAAAGGCCTCGTTAAAATAAGCAGGATACCTGTAATGATAATTTTTATTATCTTAGTAGTATCGTGTGCTTCTAAACGAACAATTACACAATCACGCGTGCAGAAGGACGCGTTTGGTAATGCATCCAAGTTCAGTGTAGGGAAAGATGAGGATGGTAATCCGGTGATGCAATCAAAAGAGAGAAGTTCTTTTGAGGGAAAATCGAGTAATATCAGTTCTAATTCTGACTTTAAAGGTGCCGATTATACGAAAAAGGCATACCGATCGAAGCGCTGGAATGGGTCGAAGGATTTTAATACATCAAACTTTTCAGGAGCTTCAAAAAAGGCGTCTTATGAGAATGAACCTTGGTTTGTGAAAAAACAAAGTCAAGAGTCTCAATCCTCTGCTAGAGAAGATAAACAAGGATTTATAACAAAGTTGTTTAAAAAACCGGTAGCTAAGGAGGGAACACTAAATACTATAGATAACAAGAGTAACGCCTATACTGATTATCGAAAGAGTGTTTTTAAACAGCCTGAGGTTCGTTCAAAAGCAAGTTACGTATCAGACCTTACACTGCAAGATACGAAAAGGTTGCTATCTCGTTAATTGAATAGTTAGCTTGTATTGTAAGAATGAGTCATTCGGTAGAATCTAAAAGGAAAGAGAAAAGGGGTTGGGCATCCTATTGGGCATTACTTTTGTTACAGGTGCAGAACGCCTTTAATGATAAAGCAGCTCAGTTTTTGCTCATCCCACTCGGTGTATGGCTGCATAAAGAAGGAGTCGATGTTCCTGGTGCGTCGAGAATAGAATATATTCTAGCAGCGATTATTGTTATCCCTTTTATTCTTTTTTCTCCACTTGCTGGTTGGTTATCGGATCGTTTTAGTAAAACGTATATTTTACGAGGGTCAGCTGTTATTCAGTTGTTAGTTCTTATTTGGATTACCTTAGCTATCTATTTTCATATGTTATGGTTTGCTGTGGCTGGATTCTTTTTCCTATCGATCCAGTCAGTGATTTTCAGTCCTGCCAAAAGGGGAATTGTAAAAGAGCTAGTGGGTTCTAAGAAGCTGGGCTTTGCCAGTGGTATTATGGAGGTGACGGTTGTCCTTGCGATTTGTTTAGGGCAGATCGTAACAGGTTTTTGGTATAGAAACCGGGTGCAGGTAGATAATGATGGATGGAATGCAGCCCTTTTCCCTCTAATAGTTCTAGCCGTGGCGTCAATGCTTGCCCTAAGTGCTTCATTTGGTATTCACCGTGTTCCTGTATCAGGTAGCAGGGCATTTAAGATGAACATGCTCTATGAGCACTTTAGCCAGCTAAAAGAGCTGTGGAAAACCAGAGCACTTAAGTTATCAGCTGTAGGAGTAGCCTTCTTTTGGGGCTATGCAGGGTTTATTAATTTAGCGGCTATCGCTATTTCAAAAGAGGTAACGAAGGGGGACAACGAATTTGCTGCTGAATCAGCTGTGATGATTTTAGCTGCGAGTATCGGTATCATTATAGGTGGCGCTGTCGCTTCATTGGTATGTAGAAAAAAGATAGAGCTTGGGCTAGTCCCATTGGGCGGTGTTGTTATGGTAATAGGCACACTGGCTATGGCGTTTACTCCTATTGATTCGATCTGGATGAAGCTGTGGTTCATCGTAGGTGGAGCAGGTGGCTCACTCGTGCTTGTGCCTTTGAATGCAAATATTCAGGATATCTGTGAAGCAGAAAAGCGAGGTAAGGTTTTAGCTGCAGTTGGTTTATTAGACTGTTTAGCTGGTCTGAGCGCTGTTATGCTACAGCTTACCCTTGTATGGATCGGGGTGCCATTTATGTGGCAGTTTGTAGGGCTGGCTATTATATGTTTCATAGCCACACGTTACGCAGCTAAGATATTACCAGATCATTTTGTTAGGCTTCTTGTTCTAGGAGCTTTTAAAGTAATATATCGTGTCAAAGCTGAGAACGTGACACGGGTTCCTGAAAAAGGAGGGGTTCTGATGCTGCCTAATCACGTTAGCTATATTGATGCATTTATCCTTTCAGTAGCGTGCCCGCGTGAAATCCGTTTTTTAATGTTTGAGGGGTATTTTAAGCGTAAGTGGATAGGTGCTTTTGTTCGATTATTCGGAGCGGTTCCTATTTCACAAACAAAAGCGAAGGACGCTATTAGAGTCGCCGCGGAAGCACTAGAGGAGGGGGCGGTGGTCTGTATTTTCCCCGAAGGTCAGCTATGTCGCACAGGTGTGATGAATGAATTCAAAAGAGGGTTTGAGATGATTACTAGAAAGTCAAAGTGCCCTGTATTACCTGTTGCGATGGATGGTATTTGGGGTTCTATCTTCTCCTTTGAGCGCAGTAAGTTTATCTATAAAATACCTTATCGCTGCCCGTTTCCTGTCACGGTTAATTTTGGCGAACCGATAACGCCGGAGAATGCAAATGCTGAAAAAGTGCGCTGGGTGGTAGAGTCATTGAGAGCGGAAGTTTTTGCTCAGCGCCCCATTTTTAAAAATGTATCGAAAGTATTATCTAAAACAGTAAATGTATCAGGCGCTTATACAGAGGCGTATCAAGCTCAGCTGAAACAAATTCGATCTTATTCTGTTACAGAGCAGCAGCGACTTCTCGCTAATGCTATCCAGATGGGAGAGGTAAATGCTATCAAACGAGGCGAGGCAGTGATGATCGATTGGTCAGCTGTAGAACATTGCCTAGATGTAGTAGCTATACTTTTTCCTCAATATCTCGACCTAACGGTAGTCACAGTCGACTCATCAATGCCCGCTGATGAGCTGAAATTATTAGCTGACAAGTATAAGGTGGATCAGTTTATCGGAGGTAAGCGCCTTGCCCAGATATTCCCGGGCAATCCATGTTACGATTTCTCTATAGATGCGATAGATAGTTCGGGCACCGAATATCTGTTCCCATGTCTGGTTATAGAGGGCACGGTTATCAGTATGTCGATGCCTCACCCTGCGGCGGAAACGGCAACAAACCAACATCAAGAAGGCTATCAGAAAGGCTCATGGGGGAGACTTCTGCCAGGCTTTGAACTTGGTGATACCGATCAAAAATCGCACATTCAGGTAATTAGTCTATCAACTCCAGAACATGGTATTGAGTTGAAAAATATGAATCGAGATCAAAACGGAATGTTGGTAAAGGAGGCTCCATTTAAAGCTCAGAATATGTCGTTTAATAGCTATGTGACTCCTGATGGATTAGAGATGGAATGACAGATGGTTGCTTTATTAATGATAAGACTTGGGGCACATATGTGCATGGGATTTTTGATAATACCTCAGTGGTGGCAGAAATAGTCGCGGCTGTGAGCGGAATAAAAATGCAGGAATTTGACGTGGTCACTTTTAAGGAAGAACAGTATGATAAGCTGGCAAACAGGGTGAGAGAGCATACGGATATGGAGACCATATACGCCTCGCTTAAACTTTAGCTAACACCTTATCTAAAACGATGAAGCCTTCCTCACCTAAAACGGTATTACGTCTGTCTGCGAGCACGTGGGTAGTGGTAGGATGTGTAGTGAGTTTTTTTCTTCTCAGTCATTTTGGACAGACACTGGTTCAGGGCTGGACTGCGGAACAGGCTAAGCGATATGAGCAACGACGAACTAAAGATAGTAAATATGCTCAGAGGTTGGTCGCCCTAACGCCGAGTAATGTGGAAGCGCTTTTTGCCCTAGGGCTGGGTGATCACGTAGTTGGAGTGAGTCGATACACTAGTTATCCTGAAGAGGCGGTGAGGCTACCGAAGCTCTGTGGCATGGTCGATGTAGACTTTGAGAAATTAGTGACATTGGAGCCAGACTGTATCGTAATGCTTGAAAGCCAAGAGAGCCTGTTACCAAAATTCGCAGAGCTAGGGATCAAGACATTAAGTGTGAATCATGAGAGTGTGGAGGGCATTATCAGCTCGTTTGTAGAAATCGCAGAAGTGTGTGGGAATGAGGAACGAGCTCATGATATTAATACTGAGATCCGTGCTCACATATCATCTGTTAGGAAGCGGGTCGAGGGCAAGAGTCGCCCTCGTGTTCTCGTCTGTATTCACCATTCCTCTGATATTTCTCAGCCTGAGCAAATAGTAGCGTGTGGAAATGAGGGCTATCACCAAGAACTCATCGACATCGCCGGTGGAGTGAACGCTTATCAAGGGGCTGTAGCTTATCCTAAACTATCTCGTGAAAACCTCATCAATATTAACCCCGATATCATCATTGATTTAGTGAATAAAAAGGTGGTAAATAACCGCTCTAAAGAAGATTTGAAAAAACTCTGGGATCCCTACTCTGAGTTAGAGGCCGTTAAAAATGGTAAGATTGTAATCGTAGACGGAGCGGAGCATTTTTTGCCAGGGCCTCGTTTTCTGAGAACTCTAGATGCTTTCTCGGAAGGGATTCATGGAGTCGTTACTCCTAGGGAGTCAAAAATTTTACAAGAATTTGAAGGGGGCGCGCATGAATAAAGGATCAACAGAGCATTGCATTAGCATTCATGATCTGACCCTTTCGATTGGAAAGAGTCAGCTGTTAAATGGGGTTTCGATGGATGTTGAAAAAGGATCAATGACTGCGATAGTGGGTGCTAACGGAGCAGGTAAGACAACTTTGTTAAAGTGCCTGTTAGGATTGCTTAAGCCTACTTCTGGATCGATCTCGGTGAACAGTAAGGAGGTGAATTCATACTCCCGAACCGCATTGGCTCATGAGCTGGCCTATGTTCCTCAGTTACTAGAAGCGAGTGTTCCTTTTACAGTCTTAGACTTTGTGATGATGGGTCGCTACTCCTATGAGGGTGGGTTTGGCTACCGAGATAAAGAGGGCGAGAAAATAGCCCAGCTTGCCCTTGAGCGGGTTAATATGTGGCATTTTTCTCAACGCAGCTTACAGACACTAAGCGGTGGTGAGCGTCAGAAAGTTTGCATTGCGGCGGCTCTAGCACAGCAATCAAAGATTCTCATTTTAGATGAACCTTCAGCCCATTTAGATCCAAGACAACGAGAAAGCGTGCATGGTATCTTAACAGATATTGCGAAAGAAGACGACCTGAGTATTTTAACCGTGACCCATGACCTCAACTGGGTGGCGATGGATTACGACTACATTTACGGTATGAAAGACGGCCGTGTGGTTACTAAGGGGGGAGCTCATGAGGTGATTAATAGTGAGAGCCTATACACATTATTCGGGACAGAGTTTACGGTGATTCCACATCCTGAGACGCAAAGCCCATTAGTCATTCCAACAGTAAGGAGGACGGAATCGTGTTAAGCAGTCTCAGCGTTAAGCAGAAGGTCATGGCATGGGTTCTCTGTGCTCTGTTGGTATTGACTTTTTTTATTACTCCATGGTTGGGGGAGAGGTCTCTTGACTATGGCGTGCTCTCTCGCCCTTTAGCAGTGGATGTGGATGCCGTTATCTTTTGGCAGATTAGAGTGCCTAGAATGCTTTTAGCATTTCTGGCAGGGGTTGGTTTATCCCTTAGTGGTGTTGTTTTTCAGGCGATGTTCCGTAATCCTTTAGCGACACCTTATACTCTAGGAGTGGCAGGTGGAGCTTCGTTCGGAGTGGCGCTATGGGTGAAGCTTGGCTTATGTTTTTCCTTTTTTGGCATTGGTGGGATCTCCTTAGCTGCGATGACAGGAGCATTATTTTCGATCTTGCTGTTACGAGGACTGGTAAAAGTATCAGGGAGGTCTTCTCCGATGACGATGTTGTTAGGCGGTGTGGCGATTAGCTTTTTCTTCTCCAGTTTAATCATGTTGTTACAGTATTTGATGGATCTAGGAGACTCTTTCCGTGTGATTCATTGGCTTATGGGGGACATCGGTAGAGCGAATGCAGACTCTGTTTTACAGGTGTTTCCTTTTGTTGCGAGCGGGGCATTGATTGTCACGTATCTGAGACGCGAGCTGAACCACCTCTCCGTGAGCGATGAGATAGCGGCGAGCCGTGGTGTAAATGTAGAAGGGGTGCGAGGGGTGTTGTTTTTAGCGGTTTCATTAATGGTAGCAGGTATCATTGCTGTATGCGGACCAATCGGTTTTGTTGGGATAATGGCTCCTCATATGTGTCGCCTTATTTTCGGGGCAAACCATCGTGTTCTTGTTCCTACTTCACTCGTATTTGGTGGGCTTTTTCTTACGTGGTGTGACACTTTAGCGAGGACTGTTAGTACAAATTCAGAGTTGCCCGTTGGTATTATTACAGCCTTGTTAGGAGGGCCGTTTTTCCTATGGTTATTGTTTAAGAATAATGGTTCCAGAGACTAGAGTCTATGGGGGCTCATAAACGGCTTTAAGCCTAGCTATTTAAGTGGCCAGTGTTAGCGTCACCTCACCTATGAGTGAAGAGAGTGAAAAGCACAACAAACGTATGGCGCGCTTAAAAAAAGCACGTGATAAAATGATGGAGTCAAAAACAGAAGAGAAAGGACTCATTATCGTGCATACAGGAGACGGGAAGGGGAAAAGTAGCTCAGGCTTTGGCATGATCATGCGTCATATAGCATGGGGAATGCCATGTGCCGTAGTACAGTTTATCAAAGGATCAATCGAACCTGGAGAGAGAAAGTTTCTTACTGAAGGTTTCTCCGACGTTTGCCCATTTTTCGCAATGGGCGAAGGGTTCACATGGGAAACTCAAGATAGAGATCGTGACATCGAAAAAGCGGAAGAAGCGTGGGAGAAATCCAAAGAACTTATCCGTGATGAAAAGAATAGTATGGTTCTGCTAGATGAGATCAACATCGCGCTTAGGTATGATTATTTAGATATTAATAAGGTCGTAGAGTTTCTCCTCGAGGAAAAACCCTTCATGACCCATGTCGTCCTGACTGGTAGGAATGCATTACCCGAATTACTCGAGATTGCAGATTTAGCCACAGAAATGAAAGAACTAGCCCATCCCTTCAAGCAAGGCGTGATCGCCCAAAAAGGTGTAGAGTATTAATATAGCTGATTTCAAAACAAAGAGGTAGGTCTTTGCCTACCTTTTTGCTTTAGCCCATGAATCTTTAAGTGCGACGGTGCGGTTAAAAACGAGCTTTTCACCAGCTTTGTGGTGGGTGGAGTCGGCACAGAAGTATCCGACTCGTTCAAACTGGTAGAGTGCGCCTTTTGGGGCTGTATGAAGGCCCGCTTCTAGTTTGGCATCAGTATTTATATTGAGTGAGTTTTCATTTAGGCAGCTGATGAAGCCGTTTTCTTCAGCATCCGGGTTCTCTTTAGAGAAAAGCCTGTCGTAGAGCCTTACCTCTGCATTTAGAGCTGTTGCTTCGTCTACCCAGTGGATGGCAGCGCGACACTTGATACCTTCGGGTGCATCTTTACCAATGGTGTCAGGGATGTATTCACAGTATACTTCTGTTACTTCGCCAGCATCATTTTTTTCGAACCCAGTGCAGGTGATGATGTAGCCACCACGGAGTCTAACTGAGCGACCTACACCTAGGCGGAAAAACTTCTTAGGAGGGTCTTCCATAAAGTCGTCCTGTTCTATCCATAGAGTTTTACCTAGTGTGACTTTTCGTGTGCCAGCATCAGGGTTTGTTGGGTTGTTAGGAATGTTTACTAGCTCTGTGTGGTCATCGCTTTGCCAATTGGTTAATGTCACTTTGAGTGGGGTTAGCACAGCCATACGTCTTTCCGCTTTTTTATTTAATTCGTCACGAACTTCAGATTCAAGAATAGACATATCAGTGACGCTATTAAACTTTGTAATACCGACGCGCTTGCAGAAACTACGAATCGCTGCTGGCTGGTAGCCACGACGGCGCATGCCTGATATAGTAGGTAGGCGAGGATCATCCCAGCCGCTGACGTGACCGGCTTCTACTAGCTGGAGTAGTTTACGCTTACTCATCACGGTGTAGCTGAGATTAAGTCTGGAGAACTCTATCTGACGAGGCTGAGCTGGCACTGGACAGTTTTGGACAACCCAGTCATAGAGTGGACGGTGGTTTTCAAACTCGAGTGTGCATAGCGAGTGGGTGATTTTTTCGTGGGCGTCTTCAAGTGGGTGAGCAAAGTCATACATTGGGTAGATGCACCATGCGTCGCCCGTATTGTGATGGGTGGCTTTGACTATGCGGTAGATCACAGGGTCACGCATGTTCATATTCGATGAGGTCATGCCTATTTTTGCTCGAAGAACCATGGATCCTTCTTCAAATTCACCAGCTTTCATTCTAGAAAAGAGATCGAGGTTTTCTTCTACTGAACGGTCTCTGTATGGAGAAAAGGTGCCCGGTGTTTTTACGTCTCCACGGGTAGCACGCATTTCCTCTAGAGTTTGTTCGTCAACATAGGCAAGACCTTCTTTGATAAGGTGCTGAGCACAGGAGTAGAAGAAGTCGAAATAGTTACTGGCAAAGTAGAGGTTGTCTGCCCAGTCGAAGCCGAGCCACTTCACGTCTTCTTTGATACTTTCTACATATTCAGTATCTTCCTTTTCTGGATTGGTGTCATCAAACCTCAAGTGGCAGCGAGCGTTGACTGAGCTGTTTTCATGAGCAATGCTGAAGTTAAAGCAGATGGCCTTGGCGTGGCCAATGTGAAGATAACCATTTGGCTCAGGTGGGAAGCGGGTAATAACGGTGTCATGCTTTCCGTTTTCAAGGTCTGTTGCTATGATTTCACGAATGAAGTCGAGCGGTTCCTTTTTTTGATTTTCCTTACTCATGTGCGAGTAGGTTTTAAGCATAGAAACCCAACAGTGGAAGGTGGAAAAGAGAGAATTTTAATCGTCAGCTTTTTGAGGCCCGTGCTGGATGAAGTGTGATGTAAGTGACATCACATTAGGGTCAGAGGTGATGAAGGTATGGTCTGCGTCCATTACGTGAAATTCGTTCATTCCTTCTAGTTTTCCTTTTTCCACTGAAACGATCCCATCGTTCTCATCATCTAGCATATCTCGGAAAAAGGGAATCATACTCTGGTTCCCCATAATGATAGCGGCTTCTATTTCATGAGGTATAGGAGGTGATTTTATTTTATCGCTACTTAGCTGCATGCCTGCGGGGCCGAGAGCTAGGCGGAATAGCGGAGAGTCTTCTAGCCAGTCAATTATTTCGCTGCCTTGGTTAGGCGGTGCTAGCATAACCAAGCGTCCGACCTCGGTTATATTAAGGCGACTGAAGAGCTCTCTAGCAATAATACCGCCGAGAGAGTGGGTGACGAAGTGTATTTTCCCCTGACCTTGGTATTTCTGAATAATGTTTTCGATATACTCTACAAGATCGTCCATCGACTTAGTAAATGACGGGTAGGGGATATTGACTGTATGGTAACCTTTTTGATGTAGGTGCTGAGCCATTGGCTCCATCGTCCAGAAACTACGCCATAAACCGTGTAATAAAATTACGGTGTCAGACTCAGCGTTATGTTTTAAGACTTTTTCCTTATGCCATGGCAGAGGCGGCCTGATGATACCAAGCCGCTGAAGCTTTGATCTGAATGGGTTTGGCGACGGCATGTTAGGAAGATGAGGAGTGACGGGTCACTCCTCATTTAATTATGCTGCATCGGCACGTTTTTTGCGGATGATAGGAGGTTTCTCACCTTCAACGACAGAGCGGTTGATCGTTACAGATTCGATGTCATCACGACCAGGGATGTCATACATGACATCGAGCATGATTTTTTCAAATATAGAACGAAGGGCGCGTGCGCCTGTGCCTCTACGTATAGCTTCTTCCGCGAGCGCTGTGAGGCCGTCTTTCGTGACCTTAAGCTTTACTCCACTCATGGAGAGAAGTTTAGAGTATTGCTTAATGAGAGCGTTTTTAGGCTCAGTTAGGATATTTATTAATTCATCAGTAGTCAGCTCACGGAGAGCTGAGATGATGGGGAGTCGGCCAATGAATTCTGGAATGAGACCGAAGTGTAGTAAGTCTTCTGGCTCGGCTTTATCAAAGAGGTTTTTGTGGTTTTGCTCAACCTCTTTTTGTTTATCTGTTTCCTGGAATCCAAGAACATGTTTACCGAGTCGGCGGCTAATGATGTCATTGATACCAACAAAGGCACCACCACATACAAAGAGTATACGCTCAGTGTTTACTTGAATGTATTCTTGCTGTGGGTGTTTACGGCCACCTTGTGGGGGGACGTTACAGATTGTGCCTTCGAGGATCTTTAGGAGAGCTTGCTGCACGCCTTCTCCAGACACATCACGTGTGATGGAAACATTCTGGGTAGTACGACCTATTTTGTCGATTTCGTCGACATAGATGATGCCTCGCTCAGCTCGCTCGACATCAAAGTCAGCGGCTTGCAAGAGGCGTAAAATAATATTTTCAACATCATCACCTACATAGCCAGCTTCTGTTAAGGTCGTGGCGTCTACGATCGTGAAAGGAACATCGAGTGTTTTAGCTAATGAACGAGCAAGGAGTGTTTTTCCTGAACCTGTAGGCCCAAGCATGAGGATGTTTGATTTTTCAATATCTACTTCATTAAACTCTTGCGGTAGGTTTTGGTCATTCTGGCGTAGGCGTATGTAGTGGTTATATACAGCTACAGAGAGAACTTTTTTAGCACGCTCTTGACCAATGACGTGGTCATTCAGCTTAGCTGAAATCTTATCAGGAGTAATTACTTCATTTATTTTTTCAGCGATATTCTGAGTAGGAAGTGACTGCATTTCACCAGTTCCCAGCTCTTTCTCCATAATGGATGAGCAAACGTCGATACATTCGTTACAAATGTATACTGCAGGGCCTGCAATTAGCTTTTTAACTTCTGAATGGCTCTTTCCGCAGAAGGAGCACATTGTGAGATTTGGTTTACGTGCCATAGAATGAAAGTTTAGAGAGGTGAGTTGTTTTTATAAATGATAAAGCGTCCAATAGTAGAATCTATTAGACGCTTTGACAATCAATTAAATTGTTATATAAAGAATGTTTATATTGTTTTAGTCGCTATCTTTACCGCCCTCAGGGAGGTCTTCCTTAGCTTCGAGCACTTTATCGACTAATCCATATTCCTGAGCGACCTCAGCTGACATGTAGTTATCACGGTCAGCGTCCTGCTCGACTTGCTCTTCAGTTTTGCCCGTATGTTTCGAAAGAATCGAATTTAGGCGTTTCTTAAGGTTAAACATGAAGCCAATAGTTCTTTCCACATCAGCTGCTGTTCCCTGTGCTCCGCCAGAGACCTGGTGAATCATAACGTGAGAGTTAGGTAGGCAGAACCTTTTGCCTTTAGTTCCTGCAGTTAGTAGGACTGAGCCCATAGATGCACAGATACCGATACAGTAAGTATTTACATCACATGTTAGGAACTGCATTGTATCGTAGATAGCAAGGCCAGCAGTTACAGAGCCACCAGGTGAGTTGATGTAAATGTGGATGTCTTTCTTAGGATCCTGCATCTGCAGAAAGAGCATCTGAGCAATTACAGAGTTAGCTACACCATCATCAATTCCTGTGCCGATGAAAATGATTCTGTCTTTTAGTAGACGAGAATAGATATCAAAGGCTCTTTCACCTCTGCCATCAGATTCAATAACAGTAGGAATGTAGTAGTTGTTTTGTGGCGTGGAACTTATGTTGGAACTAGTATTCATTATATATGATATGAAGCCATGATTGTTATTTGTCAAATCAGCCTGCTGTCAGACAAATAAAACCATAGCTTGTGATTGATGGGACTAGAGAGCAGATTAAGCTTCTTCTTTAGCTTCTACTTCCTCGATTTCAGCGTTTTCGAGTAAGAAATCGATGGCTTTACCGATGACCATTGAGTTTCTTAAGCTAGGAATACGATTATCACGCTGGAATTCCTTGATGAGTGTTTTAGGATCTTTATTCTGTTGCTGAGCCATTGCTGCAATACGCTGAACAACCTCTTCATCAGATACAACAAGCTTCTCAGTAACAGCAATTTCCTGCATGATGAAGTTTGTCTTAATATTGTTCTTAGCTTGTTTTTGTGCAGCATCCTCAATGTCACCTTGCTGAGCTGCGACTTGCTCTTCAGTGAGTCCTTGCTGGGCCGCATTAGCTACCATCTGCTGGACAGAGTTTTTAGCTTCAGCTGCTACTAGTTCTTCAGGAAGGTTGAAATCTACTTTTCCAAGTAAGTTTTCAATAATTTGATTAACTTTATCTTCGTTGATCTGCTGTTCTTTTTGCTGAGTGATTTGAGCACTCATAAGCTCTTTTAGATCGCTAACAGTCTTATCTTCACCGAGCTGAAGCGTTTCTGATACAAACTTATCATCAAACTCAGGAAGGTCCTGCTCCTTGATTTTTTTGATCTTTACCGAGAAAGTGAGTTCCTTGTTGTGGAATTTTTCGATAGGGAATGAATCGTCGATAGTGCTTTTAACTTCAAGTGTTTCATCCAACTTTGCTCCAATAAGCTGTTCTGGGAAGCCTGGAAGGAAGGCATCGTCTTTGAGCTGGATCCAGTAGTCGTCTTTACCAGCAAGCATACCAGCAGTAGCATCGAGTGGCTCACCGTCCATTGTAGTAGTGAAGTCCATTACACAAATGTCATTTTCTTGAAGAGCTCTGTCTTCGATGTCTGTGTATTCAGCATAACGCTGAAGTAGGCCGTCGATTTCGAGCTGAACCTCTTCCTCTGTAGGCTCAGGCTTAGCGGCTACTATTTTGATACCTTTGTATTCTGGTAATTCGAAAGTAGGAGCAAGCATTAGGTCCATTACGAAGTTAAATGAACCGTCATCTTGATGATCAGCTGATTCAGGTTTTTTAAAGTTGAGAACTTTAAGGTCTTCGTTGTCCTTAAGAGCTTGGTCACAAGCTGAGCTGATGAGGCGTTGCTCAAGTTCAGCTGAAATGTCTTTAGCAAAGCGCTTTTCAATCATTGATTGAGGGATCTTCCCTGGGCGGAAACCTGGTATTTTAGCTTGTGCACCGAACGCTTTGACGATGCTTTTACGCTCGCTTTTAACTTGGTCTGCTGGGATTTCTGCACGCAAAGTTGCGTTACAGTCTGACTGT
>CAYNLE010000045.1:0-18060 GCA_964397975.1 uncultured Verrucomicrobiales bacterium
CATTTTGAGGTGCTCTGTCACCCAGTGATTGGAAACCTTAGTTCTATCTGCGAATCAGGGCCACGAGGGCATGTGTTCCAAGGTCGCTACAAGGCGGTGGTGGTGAATGCAGGCAACTTTAAATTTATAGGGTCGGTTACAGGAGTTACTATCTCGTTCCCGTCTAGGTCGAGAGCATTGCCATTCTCTCTACGTGAGAGATCATATAACCAACTATTCGTGCGGTTTTTCATTTCTCACTTGGCAAGTAGACGTTGTGTAGCTTAATTACTGCCACGAAACTTGATATACTGCCAAATTGTCACAACAAATCTGACAGCAGGCAGAAATTAACCTCCTTTTCTTATAATTCTTAATTTTTCTTATATGCCATATCCTTATCATACAAGCACGCCTGACAGTTCCGGATCACTTCATAGTTTTGCAAATGAACGCGATAACTGTGGTATGGGAGCTATTGCTAATATTAATGGTGTCCGCTCTCATGAAATTCTTAATCTCGCGATCGAGTCAGTCTGTAATATGACTCACCGTGGTGCTGTAGATGCTGATATGAAAACTGGTGACGGATCTGGTATCCTCAGCCAGTTACCATATCCTATTTTCCGTAAAGCTGCTGCAGATCTAGGCCATGAACTCTCTAGTGATGAAGATTTAGCTGTAGGTGTATTCTTCCTACCTATGGAAAATGAGTCTGCTCAGACTGAAATCAAAGAGCTCGCTGAAGCAACGGTAAAGGCTCGTGGCATTACCCTTATTGGTTGGCGTGAAGCCCCTCTTGCTCCTGATGAATTAGGGAAACTTGCTCAGAAAACACGCCCTGTCATTCTTCACTTACTTATGGAGAAACCTGCTGACTGGGACTCTCTATACTTTGAACGTCAGCTTTACCTCTGCAGACGCACCATCGAGCACAAGACAAATAAAGTAGAGAACTTCTACATGCCGTCATTCTCTAGTAAGCTGATTTCTTATAAAGGATTAGCGATGCCGGCTACACTTCAGGCATTTTATCTCGACCTACAGAACCCTGACTTCCAGACAGCTATTGTTCTTTATCACCAGCGTTTCTCTACGAATACGTTCCCTGCTTGGCCTCTTGGTCAGCCTTTCCGTATGATGTGTCACAATGGTGAAATCAATACGGTTCGTGGTAACCGTAACTGGATGGCGTCACGTGAGGAATTCTTCGCTTCAGAGATCTGGGGTGACGATATTAACCTCGTAAAAAATGTGCTTAAGGACAATGAGTCTGACTCAGCGAGCCTTGACCATGCACTTGAGCTACTAACTCTATCAGGGCGTTCACTAGAGCACTCTATGTGTATGTTAGTGCCACCAGCATTCAGAGATGACGCTGACATCTCAGATGATCTTCGTGCATTTTATGAGTATAACCACTGCTTCTCTGAGCCATGGGACGGCCCAGCTGGACTAGTATACACAGATGGTACAAAGCTCTGTGCATCACTAGACCGAAACGGTCTTCGCCCTTCTCGCTATAAGCTTACTCAAGACGGCTTACTCTACATCGGTTCTGAAATCGGTGCTGTAGAGATCGACGATAGTAAAGTTGTAAGCACTGGTCGACTCGGCCCAGGTCAGATGCTTTCTGTTGATCTAACTACTGGTGAACTTAAGTTCGACCGCGAGATCAAAGAAGCTCTTGCTAAGCAAGCTCCATACAGACAGTGGATAGATGAAAATCAACTAACACTCCACGACTTCATTTCACCTGAGCCACAGGTTCCAGCTGTAGAAGTAGATCGTGTTAACTTATCTCGTATGCAGATCATGCATGCTATTAATACAGAGGAGTTAGAAATGGTCTTCCCACCGATGATTAATGGTGCTCAGGAAGCTGTGTTCTCCATGGGGGATGACATCCCTCTCGCGGCGCTTTCATCATACCCACGTCTTCTTCCTACTTACTTTAAGCAGCTCTTCGCTCAGGTGACGAACCCACCTATCGACCCTATCCGTGAGCACTCTGTGATGAGTCTTGCAGCAGGTCTAGGTGCTGAGAGAAATATCTTAGCTGAAACTCCAGAGCATGCACGCCAGCTTAGCTTAGACTCAGCCGTTCTGCTAGAACAGGAGGTTGACCGTATCAAGGACATGGAGGAACAAGGGTTCCCAAGCCGTGTAATCGATACAACATGGAGCGCTTCATCTCATGCTGCAGGTATGGAAGCCGCTATTACTGAAGTTTGCCAGAATGCTGAAAAAGCAGTCGATGAAGGTGTAAATATTCTTATCCTCACTGACCGTGAAGCTTCTCTAGAAAAAGTCCCCCTTCCAGCCATGCTGATTACAGGTGCTGTTCACCAGCATCTTATCCGTGTAGGTAAGAGACTCCGCGCTTCCATCGTTGTTGACTGTGGTGAAGCTCGTGACACACACCAGATTGCCTGTTTGTTTGGCTTCGGTGCTACAGCCGTTTGTCCTTACCTAGGTTACGCTACTGTGCGTGACCTCGTGCATCATGATAAGAAAAGTAAGCTGAATGAAGGTATGACAGAGGTGAAGGCGATGAAAAATTATCGTAAGGCTCTGGAAAAAGGACTTCTTAAGATTATGTCTAAGATGGGCATCTCAGTATTAAACTCATATCAAGGAGCTCAAATTTTCGAAGCTGTCGGTATAGGCCAGACTGTTATGGACGCTTGTTTCACAGGTGCCCCGTCACGTATCGGAGGGATCGGGTTTGAAGAAATTGCTGAAGAGTCGATCATTCGTCATAAGGCGGCTTATCAAGATATCACTGCTGGTGAAGAGTCAGATAAACCTCTCGACCTTGGTGACCCAGGTTACAACCGTTACCGTAAACAAGGTGAACGTCACGGCATCACAACTCAGGTTGTGAAAAGCTTCCACGACTTTGTCGAAAGCGGTAACGAAGATGAGTATAAAGACTATGTGAAAGCAACTCTTGAAACTCACCCTGTGACTATCAAGGACATGTTTGAGTTTGTCCCATCTGCTTCAGGTCCTATTTCTATCGATGAAGTAGAGCCTGTAGAAAATATTCGTCGCCGCTTTACTACAGCAGCGATGTCTATGGGTGCTCTTTCTCCAGAAGCTCACGAAACACTTGCTATCGCGATGAACCGTATTGGTGGTAAATCCGACTCAGGTGAAGGTGGCGAAGACCCTATCCGTTTCAAGCCATACCCGAATGGTGATTTAGCTCGCTCTAAGATCAAGCAGGTCGCATCAGGCCGCTTTGGCGTATCAGCACATTACCTTGTAAACGCTGATGAGTTAGAGATTAAAATGGCTCAAGGCGCTAAACCAGGTGAAGGTGGTCAGCTCCCAGCTCATAAGGTAAACGGTATCATTGCTCGCTTACGTAACACACAGCCAGGCGTGCAGCTAATCTCCCCTCCTCCTCATCACGATATTTATTCGATCGAGGACTTAGCTCAGCTCATTCATGACTTAAAAGAAATCAACCCACGCGCACGTGTTACTGTGAAGTTAGTAGCAGAAGCTGGTGTAGGAACTGTGGCTGCCGGTGTTGCTAAAGCTAGTGCAGATACGATCCTCATTTCTGGACACGATGGCGGCACAGCTGCATCCCCACTATCTTCTACGAAACACGCAGGACTCCCGTGGGAAATGGGCTTATCTGAAGCACAGCAAGCTCTTGTTCTGAATGGTCTACGTTCGCGTGTCACCGTTAGAACAGACGGTGGATTACGTAACGGTAGAGATATCGTGACAGCTGCTATCTTAGGTGCTGAAGAATATAACTTCGGAACCATTGCTATGATGGCGATGGGTTGTGTTTACGTTCGCCGTTGTCACTTAAATAACTGCCCAGTAGGTGTTGCTACTACAGATCCGAAATGGCGTGCTAAGTTTAAGGGAACTCCTGAGATGGTTATTAATTTCTTCAATGCATGTGCAGAAGAAGCTCGTGGTGTGATGGCTGAACTAGGTGTTAAGACACTTGATGAGCTCATTGGTCATACGGAATTCTTAAAACAGAGAGAAATACCCGATCACCCGAAGGCAAATACAATCAACCTAGATCCAGTTCTTAAAGATGTAGCTCCAGAGGTAGCGAAAGCTAACGGTGTAAGTGTAGATGACATTGAACGTATCCGCACCCATGATCGAAACCACGGTATCCACAAGCCAGCTCTTGATTTACAAATACTCGACGATGTGAAGAAAGAACTAGGCAGCGAAGACCTAGCTGCTCTGATGGATCGCCCACCATTAAATCTGGAATACAAAGTAGTAAACACAGACCGAAACATAGGCACCCGTCTTGCTGGTCGTGTAGCTGAAATTTACGGGGATAACGGACTTCCAAACGGAACGATCAACCTTACGGTGAACGGCTCATCTGGTCAGTCACTCGGGACATTCCTCTGTAGCGGTATTAATATTCGCTCGATCGGCGAAGCGAATGACTATGTTGGTAAAGGTATGGCTGGAGGCCAGATCATTGTTCAGCCATCTGCTACAGTAAACTTTGACCCTGCTGACAACTCCATCGTAGGTAACACCTGTCTCTACGGTGCTACAGGTGGAAACCTTTATGTTAACGGGCGTGGTGGTGAACGCTTCGGTGTTCGTAACTCAGGTGCTACTGCAGTCTGTGAAGGTGTAGGTGATCATGGAGCTGAGTATATGACAAATGGTCTATTGCTCATCTTAGGTATCACTGGTAAAAACTTCGGTGCTGGTATGTCTGGTGGATCTGCTTTCGTATACGATATCGACGGTCGCTTCCAGTCACGTATTAATGCTGAAATGGTAGCGCCCCTCCCTATCCAGCGAACAGAAGATATTGAGCTTGTTAAAGAGTTAATCGAGAAACACATCGAGCTAACAGGAAGTGATAGAGCTAAAAAAATCTTAGAAAACTGGGATAAATCAGTGAAGAAATTCATCCGCGTTATTCCTAAGCAGGTAGCTGAGCTAGAAGCTGCAGAAGAAACTCACGAGGCAGCATCAACTCCTCAAGTAGGAGCTTAAAACCTTACTTATCTAATTTCAAAAGCCACAGCACCATGCTGTGGTTTTTTTGTTTAATACAAGACCTTGAGCTTTTGCTTAAGCATCATATGCTTGTCCCAAGATGAAACTTTCTCCCCCTTCTGGCACATTTACTTCAGATGATGTTCTTAACCATTTTCTGGAAAACCTAATAGATTCTGGTCTGGAGATGTATGATCATCAAGAGAACGCCGTGCTGGAGCTTTTTGCGGGGAATAATGTAATCTTGAATACACCGACTGGTTCGGGAAAGTCGTTAGTCGCATTAGCCCTTCACTACCAATCATTATGTGCAGGAAAAACATCATATTACACCGTGCCGATCAAGGCGCTTGCCAATGAAAAATTCCTTTCGCTCTGCGCTACATTTGGTCCAGACAAGGTGGGCATGATCACGGGTGATGCCACAGTGAATCCAGACGCGCCGATTATCTGCTGCACAGCAGAAATCCTTTCAAACCTAGCTTTACGTGAGGGGTCCGCGGCAAAAATAGACGACGTCATCATGGATGAGTTTCATTATTACTCAGATCACGAAAGAGGTATTGCATGGCAGATACCGCTACTGAGCTTACCACAATCACGCTTTCTGCTGATGTCAGCGACTATTGGAGATACTACTTTTTTCCAGAAAGAAATCACCAACCTAACAAATAAAGAAACATCCCTCGTGCAGTCTGACCAGCGGCCAGTGCCACTGGAATTTGTCTACTCTGAAATCCCTCTGGCAGAGCAGGTTGTTGAACTAGTTGAGAAAAATAAAGCTCCAGTCTACCTTGTCCACTTCGCTCAGCGTGCCTGTGCAGAGTCCGCTCAGGCATTACTCTCTAGTAACTTCTCTTCGAAGGATGAAAAACGCCAAATTTCAGAAGCCCTGCAGGAGGCAAACTTCCGCTCCCCCTATGGAAAGGAAGTGAGTAAGCTGCTACGTCACGGCATTGGTATTCATCATGCAGGGCTGCTACCTAAGTATCGTCTAATAGTAGAGAAACTTACCCAGCAAGGGTTATTAAAAGTAATCTGCGGCACCGACACCCTAGGCGTAGGTGTGAATGTACCCATCCGCTCTGTATTGTTTACCCAGCTCTGTAAATACGACGGCACAGGAACCAAGATTTTATCGGTGCGTGATTTTAAGCAAATCGCTGGCCGTGCTGGTAGACGTGGATTCGATGACGTTGGCTATGTCGTCGCTCAGGCACCCGCACATGTTATCGATAATATTCGCCTCGAAGCCAAAGCCGCTGCATCGGCCAAAAAGAAAAAAGTAATAAAGAAAAAGCCTCCCGAAAATGGCTTTGTTTCCTGGAACAAGGAAACCTTTATCAAACTTCAGAACTCTCAACCTGAGCCACTGGTTTCCAGTTTCAAATTCCAGCACAGTCTTATGCTTAATGTTCTAAGCCGATCCAATGAAGATGGTTGCAGTGAACTAAAAAGGTTGATTTCTGTTAGTCATGAAACGGATTTGTCAAAACGTAAAATACGACGTCAGGCCAAATCTATGTTTATGGCATTAGTCCGTGGCAAAGTTCTTACCATCATACCTCCAGCAGAACGAGCAAAGGCAGAGAACACGCCAAAGGTAAAATTACACATCGATCTACAGGATGACTTCTCTATGAATCAAGCGCTTGGGCTGTATCTGATCGAAACCATACCGTTACTAGATAAAGAATCACCAGAATATGCGCTGAATGTCCTATCACTAGTAGAAGCTATACTTGAGAACCCCGTGGCAGTGCTCCGAGCCCAAGTTAATGAAATAAAGTCGAATCTGATCAACGAGCTCAAAGCTGAAGGCATGGACTATGATAAGCGGATGGATAGATTAGATGAAGTCACTCACCCAATGCCTGGAAAGGACTTTATCTACGATACTTTCAATGAATTTAACGTTAAACACCCGTGGGTAGAATCAGAAAGTATCAGACCAAAATCTATAGCACGTGAAATGTTTACCGATTACATGTCGTTTGAAGATTACATTAGAAAATATAAACTAGAGCGATCAGAGGCAATCCTCCTCAGACATCTCAGCGGTGTCTACAAAGTGCTTAGCCAGACCGTGCCACTAGCGTTAAAAACTGAAGATGTGCTCGATGCTGAGCGCTATCTAAAAGAGCACCTCACAAGTGTTGATTCCAGCTTAATAGAAGCCTGGGAAAAGATGAAAGATCCTAACTACGTAAGGGCAGAAGATCAAGAACCTTCGCCAGAGCGCGCTCGCCCGATAACGCATAATAAGAACAGCTTTATGCGCTTACTCCATCACCAGATTTTTACAGCTGTTAAACACCTCTCCGCTGATAATATCGCGGCCTTTATGGAAGTGTTTAATCTTTCCGATGAATGGACAGCAGCCCGTTTTGACGAGCTGCTAGATCAATATTATGATGGTCACCAATTCATCCGCCTTGACCCTGAAGCTCGGAATAAAAAGCACACTCATGTACAGGTTTTAGAGGAGACTCGTCAGTGGAGAATTCACCAAACTCTCTGTGACCCTGATGAAAAGAACGACTGGTCGCTCGCCCTCCTAGTTGATCTAAATCAATCTGATGAAAAAATGGAACCTGTTATTCAATTAGAAAACATCAGTCGAATAGCGCTTGATTAAGAGCTCCTTTAACTTGATGCCTATTTTCAGTCTACCACTCGTTTCTTAAAAGGTTAGATTGAATCAATAGCTGTATTCGTAAATTCAGCGAATAATATATATCATCGGGTAAGTGTCTAGATGACCCCCTCACCTAACATAGCACTAATGACTAATAATTTTTTGCAACCCAATATATGCGTTACTTATATTTTTCTTCTAAATTGAGAAAAAAAGTTTCTTTGTTGGGTTTTTCATTAATAGCACTCTTAAAACCTTTATCATCTATGAGTTGCTCATAATTCCATAAGCCGCGTCTATTTGGCTCCTCATTAGTAATCTCAAGTTTATGATAGTTCTTACCAATGGAATTGGTGAAGCTCCTAGCCTTATATAAATGCACAGCAAAGAAAAATGACTCACCGTTTATCATATAAAGATAAAAGTTAGGAGCTTCAACAGGCACTTTTTGTGGGTCAAATTTAAACTCAACTTTCCTCTCCAAACCTTTTTCCAGAACACTTCGAAATTCTTCAAGACCTGTTACCGCGAATTGAGCTGGAACATCTTGCACATATCTTTCCTGATGTGGGGCTGCAATGAAGACGTAATGTTGAGCCTTACTCAATCCCTGTAGGGGGTATTTACCAGTTTTTTTATAATACTCTTCAATAAGAGCCCCAAAATACTTCATATGGCGGAGGCGAAATATATCAGCATCGTGTTGGTATCCCCCTCTCGCTTTTTCGATGAATGATTGTTTATTATCCCATGAGTCAGTTCTAAATGAAGAAGCTGGCAGACCTTCTTTGTTCATTAGGTTAGGTTTATCAGCATTACCCCAGCCGAATCTGACAGATTTAGGTGACGGAACATTTTTATTTGCCACTATTATTTTTCCAGATTTGATAATAGCCTTAGCTGGAAAAAACACTCTATCTTCGCCTGCTATTTGAAAATGGCTAAGGGGGTTACCATCCCTCGTTACAAGTCCACTTCCTGTATAATCAAAGCTAATTGTTACTTCTCCTGTATCTGAATCTACCTCGTGACTTTGATAGATAGGACCTGAATCGACAGTGACCTCTTTATTATATTGCCTCTTTAAAGCTAAGAGAGCTAGTCGTTCGCCAACTGGTTTTTTCTCTTTAGGATGAATATCATGCTCTTCACCTACATCCATAGTAATCGCCATACCTGTATTAGGAACTGATAATGCCATTAACTGAGCTTCACGCAGGTATGCTGCTAGACCTGGTGAACCTTTATATTTAAAAGGAGCGATCTGTACAAAGTAAAACGGAAACTCTCCCTGTGCCCAATCGTCTCGCCAATTCTTAATCATTCTGGGGAAAAGTGTTCTGTATTGTTCATAACGAACAACATTTGATTCACCTTGATACCATATAACACCAGCAATAGTATATGGGATCAAAGGTTTTAACATTCCATTGTAGATTAACGACGGCGATCTGTGGTTGAGCCATTTCGGCTTACTCTGCCTCGTCATGGTGTATTGATTGCCACCTATTTCTTTTTGTGCTGTATGCTTTGACAGAACCCCTTTGAAAATGGGGAAATCTTCAGTCAGCACAGATTCACTCATCCATGCTTCTGCCGAGGATCCTCCCCAGCTAGCATCTACCAGGCCAATAGGAACATTAAGCTCATGGTGTAGTCGTGAACCAAAAAAATAAGCGACTGAGCTAAACTTAAGCACAGACTGAGGATTACACACTTTCCAATGCATAGAGACCTCAGTCATTTCAGATAAGGCCAATACGTTTTTAACCGTACAGTATCGGATTTGAGGTAAATCAGCCTTAGCTACATCAGCCGCAAAATAATCATTACCAAAGGCATTCATTTTCCACTGCATGTTAGACTGACCCGAGCATAACCATACTTCGCCAGAAAGAACATTATTCAGCTTGATCAGCTCTCCACCGCTTTCAGCTGAAATAGAAAACGGGCCCCCTGCAGACGGTGTTTTTAGCTTTAGCTTCCATTTACCATTAGCATCTATAAGTGTCTCTACGGAGTCCTCTCTCCATGAACCTTTTACTTTGATACTCTGATCCGGTTTCCCTGTCCCCCAGACATTGATCTCAGTCTCTCTCTGAATGACCATGTCATCAGCAAAAATAGATGCCCACTTAAGTTGACCTGAACCAACCTTCTTTTCTTCGTCCCCCCTTTCTTCAGCTACTAGGAAGTGCGACAGCAAAAGCAGCAAACTAATAAATTTAAGCATCTATTCGCTGATAATGTGAAAGTTTAGCGCTCTAGTAAAATCTCATCACCAACTACTACTAAGTCGATACTACCGTCTAATGTCTTATCTAAAAACGGTGTGTTCTGACTCTTAGACTGCATGTAGTCTTTCGTGAAACTCGTTCTTCCATCTGGGTTAAAGAGCATAAATTCAGCTTTGCCGCCTTTTTTGATAGGAACGGTCTCCAGCCCCATCATTCTTCTAGGCTGAGCTGAGTAGCGGTTTACTAATAACTGCCAGCTGAATTCTTCAGTTTTTATGTAATGATGGAAAAGAGATATAACAGCTGTGTCCAAACCTGAAATACCGTTAGGTGCACTAACAAAGTCCTGTTCTTTTTCAAAAGCTGTATGTGGAGCATGGTCTGTAGCGATGATATCGAAAACTCCGTCCTTGAGCCCCTGTAGTAATGCCACATTATCCTCGGCTGTTCTTAATGGAGGATTCATCTTATAATGTGTATCATAATCACCGATGTCTTCTTCATTAAAGAGGAGGTGGTGTGGTGAAACTTCCGCTGTGACCTTAGCTCCCATCTGTTTCCACCAACGGATCGTCTCCATCCCCATACGGCTAGATACATGCTGAATATGAATTCTAGCACCTGCAGCATGAGCAAGGCGGATATCACGGTCCATACAGATTTCTTCACTGCATGCTGGTGTCCCCTGAATGCCCAGACGATGACTCACAACACCTTCATTAAGAGCTCTTGGCCCAGATATTTCTAAGATCTCGCAGTGACTTGCAAAAAAACAATCAAACTCTGACGCATATTCCATGGCGTGCTTCAGTAACTGTAGATCTGGGACAGCGTCACCATCATCTGTTAGCATTTTCACACCTAACTGCAGCATTCCGTCGATACCTGCGAGCTCTTTCCCCTCACGGCCCTTGGTAATACAGCCGGACGTATAAACTGGAATCCGTGAGTCACGCTCTGCTATATCGTAAACTAGCTTAACCATCGCAGCAGAATCAATAGCTGGAGCAGTATTTGGCATAAGGACCACACCTGTAATACCTCCGTTAATCGCAGCCTCAGTTCCCGTTTTAATCGTTTCCTTCGCCTCTTGGCCAGGCTCACGCATGTGAATATGCGTGTCAAACATAGCTGGTGCTAGGATACGTTCTGCGGCATCGATGACCTTGCAGCCTACAGGTGCAGAGATCGCGCTTTTCGAAACAGTCGTGATAACACCATCTGTTATTAGAACATTCGCTATTGGTAGATCATCAGTTTCTTCAGAGGCGATGCGAGCATTTTGAATAAGTAATAAAGACATAAAGTTAGTTAAATATTTTTAGAATCAGAGGTGTAAGGCTTAAGCCAATATAAAGCTGCCATACGTGCAGCTATGCCATTTTCCACCTGCTGGTTAATCAGGCAGCGACTGTAGTTCATTACGTCATCACAAAGTTCTACACCTCGATTCACTGGTCCAGGGTGCATAATGTAAGTTCCTTGATCATTAATTTGCTTAAAGCGTTCAGACGTAACACCATAGAGTTTGGTATATTCTCGTAAGCTTGGGAAATATTGAGTGTCTTGGCGCTCCATCTGGACACGTAACAGGTAAACAACATCAGGTGCCCACTGCATCGCTTCGTCATAGTTCGTAAAGCGCTTGATATCACTAGGCCCATACTTAGGAACTAATGATCCCGGCCCTAGCCATGCTACTTCTACTCCTAGTTTACGCATCAGAGTTGATGTAGAGCGAGCTACACGACTATGTAATATATCGCCTACGATGAGGATTTTCTTTCCTTTAGGTTCAGGGAAAACCTCACGGAAGGTAAAGCCATCTAATAAAGCTTGGGTAGGATGAGCATGGGCTCCATCACCAGCATTAATGACACAGGCTTTGGTCTCTCTGGCAATGGCGAGTGGTAAGCCTGGCATCTTATTACGTACAATAATGTAGTCTGTACGCATCGCCTGTAGTGTATCGATCGTGTCTCGCACAGACTCCCCTTTTACAACAGATGAATGTGGTACATCAAAGTTGGTTACATCAGCCGACAACCTTTTAGCTGCTATTTCGAAAGATGACAAAGTTCGCGTACTTGGCTCATAAAAGAGAGTCAAAACCGATTTTCCTTTGAGGGCTGGAACCTTTTTTACTGATCTAGTAAATAAATCTTTAAACGGAGCCGCCTGATCTAACAAGTGCTCTATCTCCTCACAACTTAAGGACGCGATATCTAGTAAATCTTTACGAGTTTTCATGGACTGTCTGCTCAAACTGATCCAGTTAATACACACATCAGTGCACTAGCACAAGCTATGATATTCATGGACTTTCCATCAGGCTAGAGAAGCTCATATCTTACATTGGTCTGCACTAGCCCTAGATTACATGTTCAAGAACAACTGTGCGGTCCTCTTTCTAGGGCGATGGCACAGTTGTTTATGTTATCCGGCAACGCTGGAGTATTAAAAATAGCTGTCACGGTGTCTTAGACACGGGCTTTTTCGAGAAGTCAGCCACCAACTCTCCAGCGGCCACGCGGCCAAAAACCTTGGAACAGCGCGTCGAACTGTCTTTAATAAGTTACTAAGAGGGTTCAGAGATTTCAACAGAGTCAACACCGTCTGTCTTCTCTAGCTTTACATCGACATAATCCAGTCTTTCGGTCTCCAGTGTGATACCTACATAGTCTGGAGAAAATGGAAGTTCACGGTGCCCTCTGTCAATAAGAACAGCTAGCTCAACCTTAGCTGGTCGACCGTAATCCATGATCGAGTCAATAGCAGCTCGAGTCGTTCTCCCTGTAAACAACACATCATCTACTATGATTACGTGAGTATCATCCACAGAGAAAGAAATCTCACTCCCCTGCAGCTTTGGGTTCGATTTTAAATGTGATAAATCATCACGATAAAGAGAAATGTCTATTACCCCCATTGGCACATCATAGCCCTTATCTTTCAGACCATTCAGAAGACGTTCAGCCACTTCATCGCCACGACTGCGCACCCCTACTAAAACAAACTCACCGCGTGGGTTATTCTCACTGATAGACTCTACGAGTTTAGTAATACCAGACTGTATATTTTCAGCGTTAAGATTTTTAGACATCTATTTATATTAATATAAAAAATTATAAGATCTGAACACCACTATTTTCATGTCGTATTCTTGACTATTTGATTAATCGCTCATCCCCTAGTATGCAAGAGTTATCCATAGTCAAACCCTATGACCCTAAGTAGCCCTTGATCATGACTAATGGCCTCTTTTTCAGATTGCATCAACATGCCCCGCGGTTATATATGCCCGAAGCTAAATGTAGTTACCATGATAACTCTAAGCAACAGCCCGCTGCTCAGCCATATGAACCGATTTCATCAGATCATCACGATTATTACTTTAGGCCTACTGTGCCCACTAGTAATGGCTCAAGATAGTTTCAAAAGTACTGATCCAGCACAAATCTATTATAATATATACATAGATATTAAAAGTGCTGAGAAACTAGAAGAAAAAGGTGAATTCTCCGACGCTTGGCAAAAATATAGCAAAGCGGCTAAATATCTAGATAACCTCCAACAGTTTCATGAGGACTGGCGTAAGGACATGGTCGCAAGACGTATCAAGAGTACGTCAGCCTCCATCGAGGGTATCAAGGCTAAAGTCGCTCAAGAAGTGGCTGATAAAAAAAATAAAAATCAGGAGTTCGTAGAAGGTGGTCAGTTCTCCATCCCAGACCCGACTCAACAAGAGCCCCTAGTAACAGGCCACCTAAAAAGCAGACCCCAAAATACACCCAAGGCCCCTATTCTCTCTAATGATAGAAGAGTTCAAGACCAGATCAGACAGCTGGTCCGAGAAAACGACCAACTCGAAAAAAAACTAACTGAGCTCAATAATAAGAGCATTCAAAGCTCTAATCAAAACCTCGCAACGTCAAATCAGCTAAGACAACTGCAGCAACTTATAGATTCTAAAAACCGTGAAATCGCGAATATGCGTAACCAGCTGGCACAAGCTCCTGTCCAAAAAGACATCGATCAAGCCAGCCGCGCTAAGGACAGAAGAGTTCAAGAACAGATCAGACAGTTAGTCCAAGAAAACAACCAACTCGAAAAAAAGCTCATTGAGCTTAATGATGAAAACCTTCAAAGATCTAATCAAAACCTCGCAACGTCAAATCAGCTAAAACAACTACAGCAACTTATTGATTCTAAAAATCGTGAAATCACGAACATGCGTAACCAGCTGGCAAGAGCACCTATCCAGCAAGATATCGATCGAGCTAACCGTGAGAAGGAAGCTCGTGAGAAAGAGCTCACGATTACAGCTCAGGCACTAAAACGTACAAAAAACAAACTCGATAGCGCCCTAGAAATAGCTGAACAAAAAACTGCCGCTGCCGCTCAGGCTCAAAGCCAGATCGAGGAAATCACGAAGCAAATGAGCGAACAACAAACTGCTAACAATGCGATCATTGATGTGCAGCGAAATGAACTCAAGAACCTCAACCAGTTACTTGAAAACACCCGCCAAGAGCTAGGTCAGTCAAAAGAAGAAATCGACCAGCTTAAATTACAGCTCACTCAAGCTAGCACGATTATTTCAGAGCTCACTGAGGAACGAAACGCCCTGCTGACCGAAAGAGATATGTTAAGTAATATCCTTTCTCAAAAAGATTCAGAAGGTGTTCAGAAACTCATCGAAGAAAACGTGCGCTTAGGAACAAGTCTTAAACAAGCCGAAGAGCGTATTACATTTCTCCATAATAGCCAAAACACAACAAAAGATGAACTGCTCGATGCGAAAACAAGCCTAGCTATCGCCAAAACACGTATCATCAAATATCAAGAGAAAATCAGCCTTTACGACCAAAGAGTTAGCACTATCGAAGCTGAGCTACGTGATGCACAAGCCGCACTTAAAAACGCATCAGCAAACCCATCATCTCCTGCCGACCACGAAGAAATAGAAGTCCTACGCAGCACTGTAAAAAGACTGATTGCAGCTCAAGAACGTCGCCGCATAGGTGACGAACTCCTCTGGGAGGCTTACCAGAAGTCAAACACAGTCATTCCGGGTGTTCAGTCAGCCTTTGATGATATTCGGCAGACCAACGTCGTGCTCAGCGAACAGGAGAAAGGCATCATTGCTAAGCGTCAAGAACCTGATCAAGAATTCACCAGCCCTCAGCGGGTTCCTCTAGAACATGCTAAGGCACACGCTGACGCCCTAGAGCAAGAAATTGACACCTTTATGCCCTACCTTGCCGATATCTTCGATAGAGGTAGTTACGAAGCCGCACGTGAAATATTACTATCCATGGATGAGCGCTTCCCAGGCCACCTCCGTATCCTATGTATCCGTGGTCTAGTAGAGCTGAAGACTAAAAACTACAACGAAGCCGGCGAGCTATTTAGTGAAGCCATTACCATGAATGAAAACGGCTACTACGCCCACTACATGTTAGGCCTTACTAAATACAAAGAAGGCAAAGATTACGACGGTGCATTAAACGCATTTCAGCAGTCATTAGAGCTACAGCCAAATAATGAAAAAGCACACCTCTACCTTGGCTGCATCGCGGGTTTAGGGAATCGCTTCGAGCAATCTGAAAAACACTTCCTCTCTGCCATCCAACTAGACCCTAACTTTGCAGATGCCTACTTTAACCTTTCTGCCATCTACATCAAACAAGGTAGAAAGCAAGACGCTCAAAGTTATTACAAAAAAGCACTCGATCATGGTAAAACACCTAATAGCTTACATGAAAAAGCTATTAGTAATCTACAGGGCTAAGCGCTTGGATCACCTACTTTAGAAGTCTCCACTCCTAGACATTAAAAAAACATGTTAAGTACTGAAGAGAAAGCCCGCTACGCAAGGCATTTTACATTATCAGACATCGGAATGGAGGGACAAGAGCGCCTTAAAAAAAGCTCCGTATTATGCATAGGCGCTGGTGGCTTAGGTTCCCCTTCCACACTCTACCTCGCAGCGGCTGGAGTAGGACGTATCGGCATTGTCGACCCTGATGTCGTAGAGCTTTCTAACTTACAAAGACAAATTCTTCACGGGCAGTCAACACTTGGAAAAAGTAAATTAGATAGTGCCGAGGCTCGGTTGAAAGATACCAACCCTCACTTAATCATCGAGAAACATGAATGTATGTTTACCGCTGAGAACGCTCTCTCCATCGCTAAGAACTATGACATCATTATCGATGGCACAGATAACTTCCCTACCCGCTATCTAAGTAACGACGTTTCCTTTTTCTTAAAAAAGCCTAACATCTACGCCTCCATATTTAAATTTGAAGGTCAGCTAAGTGTCTTCGCCCCTCACCTCGGCGGCCCATGTTATCGCTGTATGCTACCTGAGCCACCAGCAGAGGGCAGCGTTCCTAGCTGTGCTGAAGCTGGTGTGTTAGGTGTATTACCAGGTATCGTAGGGAGCCTACAGGCCATGGAGGCTATCAAGCTCATTTTAGGTATTGGCAGCCCCCCTATGGGTAAGCTCATCCACTACGATGCGCTACAGACTAAATTTAGAGAATTTCAACTCCGCCGTGACCCTGAATGCCCACTTTGTGGAGAAAACCCTACCATTACAAAACTTCAATCAACTATGAACAATAACTCCTGCCAAGGCCCTGCCGCTAGTTCCGGACCAAACGAACTCACTGTCGAAGAACTAAAAAACAAACTATCAGAAGGTATTGATGGTATACTAATCGATGTTCGTGAAACCTGGGAACATGACGTTGTAAATATCTCAGAAGCTAAAAATGTGCCGCTCAATACATTCCCCTCAATGATCCCTGAATTAAAGGAACTAGGGCTAGAGCATGAAATCCTCGTTATTTGTAAATCAGGAGGGCGCAGTGGAAACGCCGTCGACTTTTTAATCAATGAAGGTTTTAGTAATGCTCATAATGTCCTAGGTGGTATGGATGAATGGCAAAAAATCTAAAACTAACAAACGATGAGCCAAAAAGGTAAACTAATCGTCATAGAAGGCATTGACGGCACTGGTAAGTCGACCCAAGCGACCATGCTAGCTGAAGCGCTACGACAGCAAGGGCATGACGTAGTCCAGAGCTTTGAACCAACCAACGGAAAATGGGGTAAACAAGTCCGTGAAAGCGCCACTACAGGAAGATTATCGATTGATGAAGAACTCGACCTTTTCATCAAAGATAGACAAGAGCATGTAGAACAACTCATCCAACCTACCATCGCACGCGGTGGCACCGTCATACTAGACCGCTACTACTTCTCGAGTATGGCATACCAAGGTGCTAGAGGCATCGATCCAGTATCGATCCGAACGCAGAACGAAGCCTTCGCACCACAGCCAAACGACCTCTTCATCCTCGACCTGTCAGTGGATAAAGCCCTCCAGCGCATAGGCGTCCGCGACGGAGAAGCTAACGAGTTTGAAAAACGCGAATCTCTCCAGTTCTGCCGAGATCTCTTTCTCTCACTTCAGAATGAACCATACGCCCACGTCATCGATACCGATCAAAGCGTCGAGAACGTGCATCGTGATATGTTAGCGGCGCTCTAACTTATCTAGTCGGATCCATAAACATTGAAATGTCTAAAACCCTCTTACGGTAAAAATAAATGAAACGTCGAGACCTCCTTAAATCAATACCTATGTTAACTGGATCCGTAGTGTTCTCATCCTGTGCGGGAATAACATCAGCACTTATTCCAAACTACTTAATCAGCAGTAACATGATTATAAGTAGATTACTTCCTCATTTCCCCTACAGCCAATCAGCACAAGGCATAGGACAAGTAAGACTTACTAATCCAGCTGTAAGCTTTGCTCCCGACATTAATAAAGTCCGTCTAAACCTCGGTGTCGAAGCGGGTCTTTCTAACACGTTTTCCCAGCTCACAGGGATCAAAGCTCTGGATTCCATTACCAAACTCTCAACTAAAGGCAGCTGTCAAATAGCTTGTGGTTTGCGATATCAGAAAGAAACTAGAGGTATCTATCTTCAGAACCCTACCGTCGAGAAGCTTCAACTCTCTAATATCCCAGCTCAATACGCCGACCAAAGCAAATCCCTGATTAACACCTTAGCACCCCACTTGTTTAATCAATACCCTATCCATACTCTAGAAGCATCACTCGCCACACGCTTCCTAGGAAGTATGACAGTTAAAAGCAACGGCATAGCC
>CAYNLE010000046.1:0-17819 GCA_964397975.1 uncultured Verrucomicrobiales bacterium
GCTAAAGACATGGGTTCAGATGCTGTAGACGCAGTTAAAGAAAAAGCTGCTGACGCTGTAGACGCAGTAAAAGAGAAAGCTACTGACGCAGTAAACGATGCTGCTACTAAAGCGCTTGACTCAATCATCAAGTAACCTTTCTTATTTGATAAGAAACTAATTTAAAAACCCCTTACTCTTCTTCGAGTAAGGGGTTTTTTATGTAAAATCAAAACAAGGCCAGCTCTATACTACACCTAAGCTTGCAATTTTAATTCAGATTCATCATCCTTTCCTCTCTTATGGAACTTTCTGCTATCATAGAGGCTCTACTCATCGCCTCAGAAGCCCCATTATCTAGCGCCGAGTTAGCACGGCTTGTACGTGCCAGAGTCGCAGAAGCAGAAGATGAACTCGCCGCGGCGCACAACCCAAAATCTGGGGAACCTGAACCCCAGCTACCAGAGGAGTTAGCTGCGCTTGAGAACACTGACGAGAGCGCTGTCACAGCGGCCATCTCGGCACTGAATCATAGCTACAAAGCAACTCACCGCTCCTTTCTATGCACTGAGCGCTCTAAAGGCTGGAAAATCTACACCCACCCAGATTTTGCTGACTTTGTAAGACAACTCTTTCCTGATAAAAAGCCGAGCCGCCTCAGTGGACCCGCTATGGAAACTCTGGCGATTATCGCCTACCGCCAACCCATCGCTAAGGCATCTATCGAAGCCGTTCGAGGAGTCTCATGTGACGGTATGTTACAGAAATTACTCGACCGTGAACTTATCCGTATTGGAGGCAGAGCAGACCTACCAGGCAGACCTCTACTCTACGAAACCACCGATCTATTTTTCGAACATTTCGGTGTTAAATCTGTGGATGATCTACCTAATGCTGGGGAACTTCGTACCATCGAACTTCCCGAGGCTGACTTCTCAGAGAAAGAAGCTGAGAAGCCAAAATCACAAGAAGGTATCGAGGAACAGCTCGCGCTCACTGCTGCGGGCCTCCCTACATCTCAAGAGATCACAGACAAGCCAAATACAGAAGCAGGCTCATCAGAAAAAAAAGCTGATGACTCTGAGTCAAACTAACACTTTCCCACCACCCTTTAACTCTACAAACCTGTGCCACTAGACGACATACGCACCAAAATCGATACTATCGATAAACAGCTCCTAACACTCCTCTCTGATCGCGCTGATCTCGTTCATGAAGTGGGCGAAATCAAAAAAAAGGAAGGCTTACAGATATACGCCCCTGAGCGTGAACATGCATTACTACAGCGCCTTTCAGACATGAACGACGGCCGGCTACCTGACAAATCCATCTTCGCGATCTATCGCGAAATCATGTCAGCAGCGCTAGCACTAGAAGACAATCTTACCGTCGCATACCTAGGACCTGAAGCGACATGGACACACCAGGCTGCGATCAAAAAATTCGGCCATTCTATAGCCTACTCACCTCAGGCTAACTTCGCAGAAGTCTTTGATGAAGTCACTCGGCGTAAGGCTCACTACGGTGTTGTCCCGATAGAAAACTCCACAGAGGGTGCCGTCTCACACACTCTCGACCTCTTTGTCGATTCCCCTCTGCAGATCTGTGCACAGATACTGCTCCGCATTGAAAACGGACTGATGGCCTGTATCCCTCGTGAAGAAATCAAAACGCTCTATTCTCACCCTCAAGTATTTGGTCAGTGTAAAAACTGGATTCTTCAGAACTTCCCAGAAGCTGACCTTGTAGAAGTCTCCTCGACCGCTAAAGCTGCTCAGCTAGCCCACAAAAATGCAAAAGATGGAGCTGCAGCCCTAGGAGGAACTCTCGCAGCGGAGATGAACGGCCTCACTATGCTGGAAAGCTCGATCCAAGACCGCGCGACGAATATGACCCGCTTTCTTGTCATCGGAGAAAAAACATGCCCCTCCACAGGCAACGACCGCACCTCACTTCTCTTCTCTGTGCACGACCGCCCAGGCTCACTTGTTAAGGCTCTTCAGGCCTTTGATAAACTCAATATCAATATGAGCAAAATCGAGTCACGCCCATCAAAGCAGCGTGATTGGGAATACGTTTTCTACGTCGACCTCGCTGGCCACTGCACAGACTCAGATGTAGCTGATGCGCTCAGTGAACTAGAAAAGCACTGCTCCCTCGTAAAAATTCTAGGTAGCTACCCAGACATCCAAGTCTAAATCACATTATTTAATACAAAAACCGCCAATGTCTCATAGTGGACATTGGCGGTTTTTTATTAAATAGCTTCTTTTGATTAGCTAATCAAAAGCCTAGTAGCGGTATGCCTCTGGCTTATATGGACCTTCTACATTAACGCTGATGTAATCTGCTTGCTCTGGTGTTAGCTTAGTAAGCTTACAACCGATCTTATCAAGATGTAAGCGAGCAACCTCTTCATCAAGGTGCTTAGCAAGAACCATCACTTGACCAGCCTCATACTTATCTTTGTTTTTCCAAAGATCAATCTGAGCAAGTGTCTGATTTGCAAAACTGTTAGACATTACAAAGCTTGGGTGACCTGTCGCGCAACCTAAGTTAACCAAACGTCCCTCAGCTAGCATATAAATGCTATTACCACCTGAGAATGTATATTTATCAACCTGCTGTGGCTTGACACTAAGACGCTCAACACCAGGAGCTGCATTTAATTTTTCAATCTGAATTTCATTATCAAAGTGACCGATATTACAAACAATAGCCTGATCTTTCATCTTCTCCATATGCTCGAGGCGGATGATGTCATAGTTACCTGTTGTCGTTACATAGATGTCACCCCAGCCGAGTGTATCCTCTACCGTGAGAACACGGTATCCCTCCATCGCAGCCTGTAGTGCACAGATAGGATCAACTTCAGTAACTACCACTTGAGCTCCCTGACCACGTAGTGCCTGAGCACAACCTTTACCCACATCACCGTATCCACAAACTACAGCTACTTTACCTGAGATCATCACATCAGTAGCGCGCTTGATCCCGTCGACAAGTGACTCACGGCATCCGTATAGGTTATCAAATTTTGATTTAGTAACTGAGTCGTTTACATTGATAGCAGGAACTAACAGCTTACCCTCTTTCGCCATCTGGTAGAGACGGTGCACACCTGTCGTTGTTTCCTCTGAAACACCCTTCCAGTCTGCTACGATTTTTGCAAAGATACCTGGCTGCTCAGCACCAACTTTCTTAAGAAGATTCTTAATCACCTGCTCCTCTTCACTAGAGGCTTCACCGTTAACCCAGTCAGATCCATTCTCCATCTCATATCCTTTGTGGATAAGAAGTGTAGCGTCACCGCCATCGTCCACGATAAGCTCAGGGCCCTGACCTTCACGGTTTACTAGCGCCTGCCATGTGCACCACCAGTATTCCTCGAGTGTCTCACCCTTCCATGCATACACAGGCACGCCAGCTTTAGCGATTGCCGCTGCTGCATGGTCTTGTGTGGAAAAAATATTACATGATACCCAGCGAACATCTGCGCCGAGATCCACGAGTGTTTCGATGAGCACAGCCGTCTGGATAGTCATGTGGAGCGACCCCATGATACGCACACCCTGAAGCGGCTTTTCCTCACCATACTTGGCACGCACAGACATAAGCCCTGGCATTTCGTGTTCAGCGATGTCGATTTCTTTACGGCCAAAGTCGGCAAGGTTAATGTCAGCTACTTTGTAATCGTCAGCTAACACCTCTGGGTTATCTAATGTTGAGTTCATAATAAAATGTGTTGATTAATTGTTGGTATAATTTTGATACTTTTTAGATAGCCGCTAGTAGTGCCTCTACCTTGTTTTTTTCTTCCCATGGAAGTTGAGATCCCTCACGGCCGAAGTGACCGTAGTTTGTTGTGCTTGAGTAATTAAACCCTTCTTTTGATACCGTGAGAAGATCAAGCTGAGATACTACATCTGCTGGCTTAAAGGAGAAGACCTCTTTTACTGCTGCAATAATTTTAGCTTCATCCACAGATGATGTTCCGAATGTGTTAAGATCTAAACTGACTGGTAAATGATGCCCGATCGCATAAGCGAGCTGAAGTTCGCAGCGCTCAGCTAACCCAGCAGCTACAATGTTCTTAGCTACCCAACGACACATGTAAGCTGCAGAACGGTCAACCTTAGATGGATCTTTACCAGAAAAAGCACCACCACCGTGACGCCCCATACCACCGTAGGTATCTACAATAATTTTCCGCCCTGTTAGTCCACAGTCACCCTCAGGACCACCTACTACAAAGCGGCCTGTTGGATTAATCAAAATTTCAGTATTCGCATCGATCAATTCCGCTGGTAAAACCTTGTTGATTACTAAATCACGCATCGCAGACTTTATCTCTTCATTTGTAGCGCACTCAGCATGCTGAGTTGAGATCACCACGGCATTAATATGCTTCACTTTATCTCCTACATACTCGCAGGAAACCTGAGTTTTAGCATCTGGACGGAGCCACTTCAGCTCACCCGACTTACGTAAACGAGTTACCTCACGGCTTAATTGGTGAGCATAACTTACTGGCGCAGGCATCAGCTCAGGCGTCTCATTCGTCGCATAGCCAAACATCAACCCTTGGTCACCTGCTCCCTGCTCTTCGTGATCTTTTCCTTCTGCCCCCTTATCATCTACCCCTTGGGCGATGTCTTGTGACTGCTGGCTCAGCGCATTGATGAAAATAAAATCGTCTGCATTAAACTTACAGTCGTCATTAGTATAGCCGATTTCCTTAATCGCATCGCGCACTGCTGATTGGTAATTAAAGTTCGATCCCGTAGATATCTCACCAGCTAGCACAACCATGTTATCCTTAACCAAGGTCTCACAGGCAACACGACTATCACTATCCTGCTCTAAGCAGCGATCTAAAATATAATCACTAATAGTATCTGCCACCTTATCTGGATGACCCTCTGTAACTGACTCGGATGAAAATGAAAATTCGCGTGACATAATAATTTATTAGTTTAGATTCGCATCTACAAATCTTGATACGTTGATTTATAATCCAGCTTTTCATGTCGTCAATAATTAAATCGCTCAAACTGCTCTCAGACCCGACCCGTATTCGCATTCTACTTCTGCTCTCCAACGAAGCTCTGAATGTAGCCGAACTACAGGAAATACTAGGTATGGGGCAGAGCCGCATTTCCACGCACCTTCTTCAGCTCAGAAATGAAGGCCTCGTTAATAGCGCACGCTCAGGAAAGAATAACGTCTACACCATCAGCACCTCAGACGCCCTGCTAGAAGTCGCTAAACAAGCCGCTGCTGAGATCCCCGAGGTAAAAGCCGACGCTAAGACTCTTTCCCACATTCTCCGCAAGCGTCGTGACACCACCCGCTCTTACTTTGACTCTCTCGCTGGTAAATTTGGTAAAAACTATGTTCCGGGGCGTTCATGGAAATCTCTCGCTGAGGCGATGCTAAAGATCATGAACTACCGAGTCGTCGCTGACCTAGGCGCTGGCGAAGGAACGCTCGCCCAGCTGATTGCACCAAGGGCAGAAAAAGTCATCGCAGTCGATAACTCACCCAAGATGGTCGAGTTTGGCACAAACCTCGCGAAGGAACACGGACTCAACAATCTCGAATACCGACTCGGCGACCTTGAGTCGCCACCCATTGAAAACTCCAGTGTCGACCTTGCTATATTTTCACAAGCACTGCATCACGCTGAAAAACCTGACCGAGCCCTACAAGCAGCCTACCAGCTCCTCGCACCCGGCGGAAAAATCGTTATTCTTGATCTACTTCAGCATAGCTTTGATCAAGCCAAAGAGCTTTACGCCGATACATGGCTCGGGTTTTCAGAAGTAGAAATTTACAAGATGCTAAATGACGCGGGGTTTCAGGATGTAGAAACAGCTATCGTAGACAAGGAAACAGAAGCGCCCCACTTCCAAACACTCCTTGCGATTGGGCAAAAATAGGCTCATCATTCATGTATGCTCCGCCTTGCCTGCTTTTTCCATCTTACCGTGGCTGCCACCCTCGCAGTATCACTATCCTGCTCTCCACACTCAGAGGTTAAGCCCCAGCTAACTACTCCCACACCACCTGCTAAGGCTCCCAAACCGGCAAAAAAAACTGTTAGCAGCTCACCCAACGAACAAATAAAAACAGTACCTCCCAAGGCGGTAGCCCCAACTGAGCCCATCACACCCGCCCGAATAACTAGCGGAACCACACAGGCGAAGCTCACTCCTAAATACCAGCAAATCAGCCAAAATGGTATTCAGCTATCTTTTGTGCGCTTTGACGATCGCACCCATCACCTACAAGTCGCTGACCAGCCAAACGGCACAGGCACAAAATGGAGCACCGCTAAACAGGCTGGTATCTCCTACAATGCGCTAGCTGCTATCAATGGAGGATTTTTCACCCCAGAAGGAGAACCTCTGGGTATCGTTACCAGTAATGGCACGCGCAGAGGCTCACTAAATCACTCATCACTCGGAGCTGGGTTCATCTCATCATCTGCCCACGGAAGCTCTATTTTCAGAAAATCCAGCTACAGCTCCAAAAACTACCAAAACCTCCTTCAGACTGGCCCTATGTTAGTAGAGCGAGGCAGCACAGTTACAGGACTCTCGCAGAATAATGAACGCCACCGCAGCTTTATTGCATCCGATGGTAGACACCACTGGCTCATCGGCTACGCGTCCCCCTGCTCTCTTAATTCACTAGCTAAAGCCCTTACCAATAATACCTTTAACAAAGTAAAAATAAAAACCGCCATTAACCTAGATGGCGGTAGGTCTTCTGATCTATGGGTAAGCTCAAAAGTATCAAACGGTAACAAAACTCACCGCACTTTCATTAATAAAAAAGTAAGAAACTATCTCGTGCTAACAGAAAACTAAGGTCTACTAACTGACACACGAAAGAAGCGCTGTATCGATGAAAGATTAATGGCTGAGTTTGTAAATGTTTGTATGCTCCCATTCCCTTGGAACGTAGCACCTACTGATGACCAAGAGTTACTATCGAGCGTTGTAGAAGTCTCAAGCTGATAACTCTGCCCTGTCTCTGTGGCGATCTGAAAGCTACCTGAGGCGAAGTTCCAAACTAAATTTTCTGGGAGAATAGGCTGTATAAACGGAGTAAAAATAAGAGCCGCTAACTGAGGCCTATCTTGCTCATTATCTGTTCCAATATTTAACGGCTCAAGGCTCATGAAGTAATCACCCCACCACGGGCCTGCTGCCCAGTATGCCCAGCCAATGTATTGACCTGGACGATCATTGATATAGCTCGTCAGGTCAGCTAAAGCAGCTAGACAGGTAGGATTAACACCTGCTCCGAATTCACCAACGAAAGCTTTTTTATCATTATCTTCCAACCATGTAGTCAGGTCAGCTAACACTTCACTACCGATAGTAGCGCTTTGGCAACTCAACCCTGTCCCAGAGAAATCACTATCAAGATACTGGTGAACATCAAAAGCATAGTTATCTATAGGATCTACGATATTGAGCATTTCTTCTGCATTCGAGCCAACACGGTATCCATTAGGACCGATCAAAGGAGAGTTCGGGCCTTCTTCTGCATAAAAATTCTTCAGCCAACTATGCCCACCTGTATAACCATTACCCGGAACTAGGATTAAATTATTAGCAGGCAAATCTCGGATGGCGGCAATAGCACTATTAGCAAATATTCTCCACGACACTGTCGTCATTCTAGTAGGCTCATTCATAAGCCCAAAAATAACATGGTCATCATTCGCAAATTCACTAGCTAACCTACGCCAGAAATCATCAAAAGCTGATAAAGGCACATTTGAACTGCCAATAAGCGAACCATGATATCGCGCATAGTTATGAGGGTCTAATATTATAGTCATGCCCTTAGCGGTAGAGGCATTGACGAAGCCCTTAAGGCGAGCTAGCTCAGCAGCATCAAAAGGAGCATTAAGCGTAGGCTGAAGTCGCTCCCAGCGAAAAGGCAAACGAGCAACGTTCATCTCTTGCGACAAAAAATAGTCGACCTCATCCTGATTAGGGTAAATATAAGAAGTATTAAATAGATCAGGGTCTGCCACAATCCCGTCTGGATCTGCACCAAAGTCAGCTCCAGCTAAGTTCGCTCCAAAATAACGCGTCTGTGCAAATGCACTTAACGATAACAAGATCGTGAAAATTAAGATTTTAGAGGTCATTGGTAAGTATTGTTTCTATTTAAAAAATGATTCTATAGCATATAAATCACAAAAATAACAGATTTAAGAACACCTTCCTTTCGGCTACTATGCTTAAGGTCAACCGACTCGGCCTCTAGAATACCTTTTGCCAGATGAGCTAACAGCACTCCACCCCAGCTAATACAGGGTGCTTTCATCTACATACACTTAACTGCGCTTTCGTCTTAATAAGACAAATAGCGAAGTAATACTGATATAGAATACAGAAGAAGGTTCAGGTATCGTGCTAACTTGAATATTATCAAACACTACAGACGGAAAAGGGAAACTCGATGTATTCGCTCCAAAAAATATAGCTATTGCACCAGAGCCATCATATTCAAAAGTAATCGTGATATTATCTCCTGCTGTTGTGAAATCTTGTGACGCTAATTCAGTAGATTCAGCAGTACCTAAGGCTGCTAACTCTCCTGTCTGGGAGTTAAGTAAAACGGCATTAGCGTCATTACCAGCTTGGAATCCATTTCCAGAGAAAATATTAACTTCTGCAAAACCTGTACCAACAGTGGAGCCATTCACTCCAGGGTCAAAACTAACTATATCAAATTGCAGCTGGAAAGTGCCTGGACTACTACCAAGTGTTTCAGGAGTTAACACAAGACCTATTCCACGAAAACCACTAGTGGAATTAATCCCTAACTCGCCATTTGCAATGGTAGCATTAGATGAAACCACGATTCCATCGGAAAGTGCATTGCCATTGAAAAAGCCTAAGGTCTCCTGAGTATCATTTGGTAATACCGTCGTCCCCGAAAAGTCTTCAGTGAATATTACTGCCCCATGAGCAGCCGATCCACATGCTAATAAAGTTAGTAAATATTTTATCTTCATCGTATTTTATTTTTTAAACGCTAAAGATCAGCCACAACTTAATGAGGATGAATTTTACTAAAAGCGCTTGAAAATGAAAGAGTTAACATCAACCTCAACTATCTGATATAGACATGTTTCATTCCGTTTATTACACATTATTTTTAATAAATAATCTATACACCTCCTCTTATATAAAACATGAATATAAAACATGAGCCCTCAAGGTTGAGAATCGCAGTGAAATAACAGCCTTCTAATTTTGTCAATTAAAAAATGAAAGGCTAAGCTAAATCATACTAATAAGAGCTATAACAGCCTTCTAATTTTGTCAATTAAAAAAATGAAAGGCTAGATCAGCTAAAAAGCTAAATCATACCAGTAAGAGCTATTTTTCTATATACTCCTGAATCTCACTCTGACTAGCTTCTGGCAGGGTTTTAACCCACTTAGCTACTGCAGCAGGGTCAGACTTCATTAAGCGAACAACATAAACTGAACCAGCCGTTGCTGGGTAGGCTCACTAGCATCTAGTAGCCATGTCGTTATCTCAGAAAAGGTTGCCTCTTCACCTTTCTCTATGACTGAAGTCAGAGTCTCACTCTAATAATGCATTCATAAAGATTTAAAATGCAAAGTAGCACAAATACCCACAACTTTCCAAAAAAAACATCCGGCACCTATCACATGATGTGATGGATGCCGGAGGTTGAAATAATAGTTGTTATTAACCTTAGCGCTTACGTCTTACAAGTAAGCCGGTAGCTCCGATAAATAGCAACATGACGCTGCTTGGCTCTGGTATCGTGAAGAGCTGAATTCCACCCTGACTTAGAAGAGGGTTATCTGTGCTGTTACCTTGACCCGTAGAATCATTGGTTCTTCCAACTACCGCGTTATTAGATGTTGATACTCTAAACTGCGTTGTTAAATCCGCCTGTGTTGTATTGTCTAAATCAGGGAATATGAAGTTACTATCTAGTCCTGGTCCAGTTCCTGTAATCAGCGCAAACTCAGTGTCTATGTCTATTAGTCTGTCAGTATATGCAAAGATATAAAGCTGAGTTCCAGCAGGTGGGTTCAGCGATAGATTATCGGATGTGTTATAGGTGCCAGTAAAAAACTGGTTCGTCACATTATACGCGGATGAGTCTAATGTGACAAAGTCAGCATCCCACTGTGTTGCATTTGATATGTCCGGATTAGTTATGGTTTGAAAGTAACCGAGTTCAAAAGTTACAGAGTCATCTAAAGCGGTTCCATCACTAAAGTAATCAGCCTCAAAAGCTGCTCCGCCCCAGTTGAGCGTCACCGCATTCAGTGATCCTACTGCTGAACTTAGAGCAAGCGCTGCAGTCAGGATCGATGTTTTAGTTAAATATTTCATCATTTTTTTTTAGGGTTTTCAGTTTCTTATTCTGATGATTTCTAGTTTACGTTGATAGGGTTAGGAATGGTAAACTCAGGTAAGCCTCCACTTGTTTCGATAGTATAAATCACACTACGGTCACATTTAAATATGTCATCGGCAGTTCTATCCGTCAGATTAATATCTTCAGAGTCACTCCACTGGTTTAATGGCTGAACATAGAAAGTAACATCATAACATAGATGAATCGTTCCTGTTGTATTCTCATCATCACCCCAGATCTGAACTCTGTCAGAGTTTGCTGGGTCTCCTGAACCAGTGAACCCTTGTTCAGCATTAGTCATATCACGGTCATCAGCTGACTGATCTACAGGAAATACAGATGCCACTAGGGTATTACCTTCGATAAGTGGAACAATAGCATCATTTGTGCGAACTTGCCCTTCTTGTAAGATGATAAATGGAGCCGCTCCCGTCAAGTTGTGGGTAAATAGACCCACTCCTGGGGCAACAATCGTGTCACCTATGTCATCGAAACTACCAACGGCTACCCAGATTGGATCACCAGCATTTTCAAATAACCAGAAGGTCTCGAGAGCATCTGTCACCTGATCGTATGAGAAGATACGTGCAGAGAGCACCTGACTTGGTCCAGATGCGAAACCTTCTACCTCCGGAGTAGCTGGGTCATCGATCGGGAACAGATTATTAAAGGTCATGTGCTCACGGATCACGATGGTATCACCTACAAGATCAGCAGGAACAACCGTCGATGTATTATGGGCAGCACCAGAACTCGTATCTGATGTAAGCGTTACACCAGAGAAGATGTCATCATCCGCAGCTAGGGTAATAGAGTCAGCTTCAACTAACTCAATATCGTAACGTGCTCCTTCATTCTCTCCACTAGTCACCTCGATGTAGTATGATCCACCACTTAGTAACTCAGTAAGGTCACCAGATCCAGTAGACGATGCAAGATCAAGGACTGACCCAGTTACCGCATCGATCGAACCAACGAATAAACATTGACTTAATAGAGGGTCAGCAAACGTCTCACAGAAAGGCTGAACCACGTGGTCCTGCCAACCGACTGGAGTTGTAATTCCAAGGTCAGTCACTGTCGCTGTGCTTGATGTAGATGTTACAACCAAGCGAGCTAGAGCTTTATCTTCTCCTACAAGAGCAGTGATGTCCTCGTAACACACTGTCGTTGTGTCATTACCGTTATCAACTGTCGTAGTCGGATCAAATGTTGCCGCAATCCATGTCACGCCTCCGTCAACGCTTGTTTCAAGAACGTAGTCAACGTCAGTAATACCAGTAGGCTGAGTGTATTTAGCATCTAGTGTTCCAGTTGTATCATTGAACTCAAGGCGGAAACCTTCATTGAACGTTGTGTCCGTGAAGAGCTCGTCAGAGAACACTTTAAGTCCAGTGCCTGGCTCGAAGCATAGTGCATACTCAAGAAGGTTATTAAGTCCGTCTGCATCTGCATCGTCTGTAAATGCAGCTGTATCATTTGCTGCAGCCGCTGATCCATCAGGTCCAGGAACGCCAGGAACATCATTGTCATCTAGACCGAATGTCTCTGAATTTCTTACTAGGAAGTCTTCATAGACTGTATCCTTAGCCGGTATTACTAGGTCGATAAAGCCGAAGTCATAACTTGCAATACTGAGTTCAGCAGCTGCGTCAGCAAGCTGAGCTGTATCTTCAAGTCCCTGCACTGGCTCTGCTAAGACTCCACTAAGATCACTGTCTAGTAGGTCTTGGTCAGCACCTGCTCCAGCATTAGCTACTGTAGGAACAAATCCTGCAGGTGTTGCTACGCTGATTGCAAATGTAGGCTCAAGTCCGTCACCTTCGTCTGCTGAATTATAATCTTCATCAGCAAGGAGGTTACAGAAGTTATAGTTTCCGTCAGCATCTGTCTGAGTCACTGTATCAATAACTGTTCCATCAGGATAAGTAATAGTAAGTGTAAGCTCAACATCTGCTAATCCAGCACCTGTATCTTGGATACCGTCTTCATTAGCATCAAACCATACATAGTTACCTACCTTAGCTAGGTCTTTGTAATAACCGAAGTCAACTGCTCCGATAGCTGGTCTGCCAATTTCAAGAACAACCGAATAAGGGTCTTGCTTACTTTCATCGTTATCAAGAATATCTTGACCACCAATTGAATGTGAATAGCCATGAAGCACACCTTCACAGTCACTTACGTGAACAATATACGCTTGGTTGCTACCCACTCCATCATCTACAGGGAGGTTGTCGAAGACATAATTCTCGTTGTTAGAATTAGCAGCACTAGTGATCAAGCTACCGAATAGAGGGTCATCAAAGTCACGAACTCCGTTGCTGTTTCTATCCCAGTAGAGATCAACTTTTACACCTGCAATAGGGTTCTCATCATCATCAGTTCCTACTACGCCATCAGGGCCTGCTGGACCAACATTTGTGCCATCGGCATTATGGTCTTCCCATACGAGAGTTCCAATACGTCCGTCAGCAGAGCCTTCATATGCGAAGTCCTGATCAAGGTCTATTTCACCTGGAGCAAGTGTCGTTACTGACATGCTGTCATTACCACCATCAGGGTCCGTAGAATTAGTAAGACCTAGAGGTAGTGTATCACCGTTAGGATCTACATTAACTTTATACTCACCTGCTGGAAGGTTCGGGAAGAAGTAAGCTCCTGTTGAGTCTGTAAACGTTGAAGCGATTACTTCACCAGTCGCTTCATCGATAAGCTCGACGAGAACATCTGGCAGACCTGGCTGACTTGCAGCAGTTCCCGGCTGTGTTGCACTATCTGTATTGATATATACTAAGTCACCAATTCCGCCCAGAGCTGGGAAGGAGAAGTCCTCAGTTAGAGTATCTGCACTCAGGTTAGTTACTGTTGTCTCACCGTTAGGTGTGCTGTCATTTTCAAATGTTGATACTGGACTGATACCGTCTGGTAGAGTTGTTGTATCAACCTGAACAGTGTAGTCGACTCCTCCTGGTAGGTTATTAAATAAATACTCACCATTAGAGTCAGTCACGTCTGTTGCGATCACATTACCTGCTGAGTCAATAAGGTTAACTGTTACGTCTGTGATTGGATTTTCGCGAACGCCCGCTGATCCGTCAAGACCTGGGTCTTCGCTACGGTCTCCGTCTGCATCTGCATCAAACCAGATTGTGCTACCGATCGCGAAAAGCGGTGTTGCACTACTCAAGCTGAAGTCCTCTCCGCGAGGATGATTACCTCCAGTAACTGCTCCGACGCTTATACCGTCTCCATTAGCTCCACCGGAAAACTCATTTGTGAGTCCAGCAGGAGCAGTGATGACGAAGTCGTATACTCCATCTGGCAGTTCAGTGAAGAGGTAGCAACCGTTTTCATCAGTCGTCGTCGTGACAGGCTGATCAGGTCCGGCACCAGCATCAACTCCATCACGAGGAGTCATAGTCACGAGAACTCCAGCGATACCTGGCTCATCAGCATCCTGAGTGCCGTTCGTATTACCATTATCGAGCCAAATCTTGTCTCCTAATGAACCTAGTGAATTTGCACTCGGTGGGTAACTGAAGTCTTGATTGCTATCATGTGGAGCATCCGCAGTAATTGTTGAAAGTGACACATCAGTGCCTACTTGATCATTACTTGCTCCATCCGGATCAAAGGAAGCGACGTCTGTAACTGTGTTTGGTAATGTAGTTGTATCAACCTTCACAGCGTAATCACCTAGTGGCAAATTACTGAAGAGATACTCACCATTTGAGTCAGTAGTTGTCGTAGCAAACTCTGTATCATCTGCTGTTCCAAATGTACCATCAGCACCTGGGTCACTGCAAAGAGTAACAGATACACCTTCAAGACCTGGTTCTGGGCCTTGTCCGTCTTGGTTTCCACCACTGCTATCAAGGTCAGCCCAGATAGTATCACCGATGCTACCTGTATTAGGTGTTGGTGAGTAACTGAAGTCCTGATCTACATTATCTGGATTAGCTCCAGTAAGAGTAACGGCACTCATATTATCGAGTGGGCCGTTCGCATCATAAGTTTGGTTAAGGCTACCAAGAACATTGTTCGTATCATTTACATACACAATGTAGCTCTCTTCTAAAGGAAGTCCTTCGAAGAGGTAGCAACCTTCTGAATCAGTAAGGTCTGTTCCGATGATAGGCTCATCATCTGCAGTTCCGAGAACACCATCTGCACCACTTGGGGTCCAGACACCGTCACCATTAGTATCGCTGATGAGTGATACACTTACACCTGAAATAGGTGTTTCAAGTGGTGATGCTGATTTATCTCCGTCAGCAGCGTCAGCTGAGTTATCTTCATCAAGCCATACTCTGTCACCGATGCTACCAAGGATTGGCGCTGCATCATCATCGTCAAAGCCGAAGTCTACATTAAGAAGAACATCACCAGGCCCGATGATAACAGGAGCTGTTGATCTATTATCATTATTACCTGCAGTTACATCCGTTTCACCAAAGTGATCAGGATCACCGAACTGAGTTAAGTCCTCTAGAGGTGCTCCAGCAGCAAAGTTAGAATCTGGAATTTTCACCACATAGACATCAGGAGTAAGACCGTCAAATATGTAATGTCCGTTAGCGTCTGTTGTTGTCGTAATAGGAGTTGCATCATCTGCTGTGTCAAATAGTCCGTCAGGACCTGCAGCACAGAGCTGAACTACTACACCTTCTACACCGATTTCATTAGGATCTTGAATGCCGTCACGGTCGCTGTCGATCCATACACGGTCACCAAGTGCCGCTGTAGGTGAACCTACTGGATTGTTAACATCTTCTGTTGGGTTTGCATTGTAACCAAAGTCAGCTGTGAGGTTAACATCATTATCACCAAGCACGATACCATAACCTAAACCACCGTTTGCGGTATTATCTTTATTTCCAAAGTCACCTTCACCATTTGTGAAAATGTTAGTCTGGACAAAACCATCAGGTAAAGAGTTATTCGGTGTAGTAGCGTCACATACACGAACGAAATAGTTACCTGAAGCTAAGTTATCAAATAAGTAGCCACCGTTAGAGTCAGTGAAAGTAGTTTCTACTACATCAGCTGTAGCTGGACCACTTCCATCAGGATCAAGTAAAAGTTCTACTTTCGCATTTGGAATACCGCGCTCACCTGGGTCCTGAAGACCATCAGAATCTTCATCTAGGTAAACGTAGTTACCAATAGCACCACTAACAAGTGGTGGGGCAGCCAGTGGTTCACAGTCAACAAATGAAAGGCCTCCACTTAGCTGATTAAAATCAACCTCAACTGACGTGATACTAACTAAAGTATTATTATAAAATTGATTCTGGCCTCCCCCAACAGAAATAGGTCCAGTTGTGTTATGTGATCTATCCTCTATAGCAAAAACGCCTATAGAAGGGCCTAAATCAAAACCGTCCAAATCGTTGATCTGGATCGTATGCGTCTCGACTGCGCCTGCTGCATTTAAACCTGTAAGAATAATCGCTGCATTACTATTACCCTCCACATCGACTATACCGAGCGTAACAGACTGCACTGGATCAGTGAAACCTAGGACCAACCTAGCATTGCCACCTTGGTCGTCTGGAGCATTACCAGAACCAGAAGACTGACCACTTGAGAAAGTTAATTCACCAGCCGCAATTTCTGCTGGCGTAGTATTTTCTTGAACAATAAGGACACCACCAGCCTCCACGTTTATCAAGTTACCTGCTGACCACGCCGTTTCCATTTCCAGGTCATCATCTTCACCACCTGTTCCTGTACTATCATAAATAGTAGCGTATGTTTCAGCGTTTTCGATAAACGCTGAAACCTCTAGCCCATCAGGCAAAAAGCGCTCGAATGAAGGCGTAATATTTCCAGATGAAATAAGATCTCCGGAATTTGCAGCTGCAGAACCCGAAACTGCAAAATTAACTTCCGCAGCATTCAATACAGGGAAACAAACAACACTAAGAGCTAAAACACTCATCAGTCTGCTACGATACTGATAACCTGAAGCAGGCATCACACTTTTTTTATCGAGCCGCGATGCGGCGGCGGACAATTTATTTTTCATTTTTAGAATGGGGGGGTGATACAAACAGTATCCGTCTATTACAACGATCTACATCATTGTGCGCGTTAGAAACGAATCGATTGCCTAACTGTAAATTTTTGTCAAACACAATTTCATTCGTTTTTTTTAAAAATGGTAACTTCATTCCCAAAAAATTAAAAAAACGGAAAAGCACATACCGTAATATATGCATGTGAATGTTATATCCTTAAGGCAGAGAGACTTGAACTCTTAAAAAACGCCTAGGGAAAGCTTCTATTTCTGTTACCCCTCTAAGGAATAACCTAGAGGGCTCATTGAGATCAACGGCGGCGGCAGGAGCTAATAGTTCGAAATCGTTATCCAATATGAAAGACGACTGTAAAGCCCAGTTCACCCTTGCTCTAGGTGAACGATCTATCTGCATTTGTAAAAAATTTGTTCCGCCACTATTAACGACAACTAACCTCTGATTTAGAATAGCTGATGGTAAATTCGGGTTCTCACCATATGCATACTCTAATAAGTTAGAAAGTCCGTCTCCATCAGGGTCTCCATCTTCACCTATGTCTGAAGGGTCAGCTCCAGCCGGGAAGTTCTCCTCTTGAAATTCAGCAAAACTTTGCGCAGGAGGAAAGGCCTCATCCTCCTCTGCGGTCGAAATCTCAAAAGCTCCACTTTGAGCGACCGATCCAGTAATCGCAACAACACCTGGCTGCGATGCATTAAAGCCAACAGGGAAACTGCCGAAGCCCCCTACCTTTGGCCACGACCATGATGAATGACTCATCAGAATCCATTCCTGTGGATTGCTATTATTATAGCCCCAAATGTAAGCTCCGCTACCTGCCTGAAAAGGGGCGTCATTACTACTAAGTAGCACCGCACCTGAAAAAGCCATCACCTGCTGGTTATAGGTTGTGCGTCCCAGTCCCTCCCAGTTTGCTGCCCAATTATTGATATTGGCTTCAGTAGGAACAAAGCTACCCGTAAAGGCTCCAAGCTCAAAAGTATAGTCACTCGTCAACAAGGAGCCGCCACTATCAACATTAGCAACACCAGCATTAGCAAACCATGAAACTTCAATACTAGCCCTGGACAAACCAGAGGCTAACAGATTACATAGAATAACTAGGGGGATTAAGCTTTTCATGTGCGCTTGCTAACACATCACCCCTTACCCACAAGTCAAAAAACACTAAATCGCTTAAAAAGAACAGCCAACAAGGGCTAAAACAACTCGGGTATCCGTACAAGAAAAAACCTAAGGGGTTACCTTAGGTTCTATATTAATATTAAAATAGATGTATTTGTTTACGCTTCGACTACAACACGAGTTTTCGCCCAATCATCACCCAGACGCAATGTCGGCTCATCACTGCTATCCTTA
>CAYNLE010000047.1:0-17337 GCA_964397975.1 uncultured Verrucomicrobiales bacterium
CCTTTTTAGCCCCTTTTTTCGCAGCTCTTGGCTCGAACTCAAATGCTATTTTCCCACTGCCCTCATCAAAAGTAAGGTAAGCGGTAAAGGCACGTTTGGTCCGCTTGGAAATAAATCCTGGTATCAGATCGGTCTTACCTTTTTCTATAAGCTTAATACCCTGCTCAGTAGGTAGCTCGCACTGTAAAATAGTGCGTGAGATACGAATACCCTCTGGGTTATCTTTATTCGTGATAAGAGGGATATACCAAGCTTTGGCTGTTTCGTAAATTTTCACTTCTTTACCAGCTGGTGTGGTTACCGTGCTGATGATCTGATCATCGGTTAGCTCATCACGCTCGTTTTCTCCGTTATCAAAAACGAAGCTAACTTTCCATTTACCTAGCTTACCTGTCTTTGAGACTTCCTGCTTAAGTTCAAGAGCCGCTTCGAAGGGACTATTAAAGCGAGACTTAAAGCCTTCTAATGGCCCAATAAACTTCTTCTCCAACAAATCACGCATCTCTTCAGGAGTAATATAGCGTGAGGCGATGTACTTATTCGTTCTAAATCCACACTCTGGATTATAACACTCGTAGGTAGCATCTGTTGTCCTAAGCTTATCGGCCTGACAGTTAGGGCAGGTCGCGATGAGGTCATCGAATACTTTGTTTTGTAATTCAGCTGTATAGCTTTTTGCCTTATCTACAATATCAGTAGTGAAGCCGATGATCTCCTTCATGAAGGTAGCACGATCAAGTTTTCCCTGCTCCATCTGGCGCAGTTTACTTTCCCAGTCACCTGTCATTGATGGTGATACTAGAGAGTTAATACCTAGCTCACCTATGATTTCGATAAGGCCTAAACCTCGACGTGTCACATGAATATCTCTACCGTCACGCTCCATGTATTTCTGACGTATAAGTCCTTCAATAGTAGCTGCACGTGTAGCTGGCGTGCCAAGACCTCGCTCTGACATCGCTTCACGAAGATCTTCATCATCGATCAGCTTACCGGCTCCCTCCATCGCTGAGAGCAATGTTGACTCATTAAAACGTGCAGGTGGTTTTGTTTCCTCATCCTTGATCGAGATATCGTAAGTCTCAGCTGTCTCACCTTCAGAAACGGCACAAAGTTCATCTTTTCCTGCGGCGACACCTGGCTCACGACCATAAACGGCTAGCCAGCCTGGCTTTACGAGTATTTTACCTGTGGTAAGAAATGAGTCCGCCGCGGATGATGTTTTAATACAAGTTATACGACGTGTATTAAGAAATTCAGCTGGTGGGTGAAAAACCGCAAGGAAGCGCTTGGTAACAAGTTCAAATAGTTTCTGCGCCGCCTCGTCCATTTTAACAAAACGCCCAGTAGGGATGATAGCAAAGTGATCTGAGATTTTTGCATTGTTAAAAACACGCTTGGTAGGGGTAACAAGCTTTTCGCTACGTGTGTATTTAGCGTGCTTACCTAGTTCACCACCTTGCTCAGCAATCGAATCAATAGTGCTGTGAACATTACTAATATAGTCTTCTGGTAGGTAACGAGAGTCTGTTCTCGGATAGGTAAGCATCTTATACTTTTCATACAGCGCCTGAGCTAACTGCAGTGTACGCTTCGCAGAGAAACCGTAGCGAGAAGAAGCTTCACGCTGAAGAGTCGTTAAATCATAAAGCTGAGGAGAAGCTTGTTTCGTCGGCTTCTGGGTCTCAGTGACAGTGCCTGGCTTACCTTCACAACGAGCTAAAATAGTCTCTGCTGTAGGCCTTTTCCAAATACGCTCAGCTCGTGAATGAGGATGCTGCGGATCTTTTTCCCATGACTCATTAAACCAACGTCCTGAGTAATCACCTTTTTCAACTGTAAAATCAGCGTGCACTTCTGCATAAGACTCGGAAATAAATTCACGAATTTCCATCTCGCGCTTAGCCAAAATCGCAAGCGTCGGGGTCTGTACACGACCAGCGGCTGTAATGTTAAATCCACCATGACGTGAACGGAAACAAGTAAGTGCACGGGTTGAGTTAAGTCCGACAAGCCAGTCTGACTCTGAGCGACACTTCGCTGCATCTGCGAGATCCTTCATCTCATCGTTACTGCGTAGCTCCGACCATGCCTTAAGAATGGAATCCTGCGTCATGGACTGCATCCAGAGACGCTGTACAGGCTTATCTATCTTACCTAGCTCGAGAATGTAGCGAAAAATCAACTCCCCCTCACGGCCCGCATCACAAGCATTAACGATCGTGTCGATGTCTTTACGGCGAGCAAGACGAAGAACTTGCTTTAAGCGTGTCTCAGACTTCTCGATCGGTTGGAGTTCAAAGCTCTTAGGAATTGCAGGTAGAACCTCGAAATTCCATGGTAAGTTCTTTGGTTTACCATTTTTACCAATCGGCCCCATTGGCATTTTTAATTCCACCAAATGACCCACAGCAGAGGTGATCACATGGGTCTCACTTTCGAAATAAACATCACGCCCTTTCCCTTTCTTTTCAAACTTGCTCATGTCAGAGGCTTTAGCAAGCGCTGTGGATAAATCCGTCGCTACAGAGGGTTTCTCTGCTATGATTAGGGTTTTCGGCATAAAAAGGGCACTAACCATGAATACCCCACTTGAAAAGGGAAAATTTTAGTATTGTAGGTTTTCCGCCCTAAAAGTGCGGTGATTAGACGATATTGGCATATTTTTCAGGCTATCGGGCGAGATGTTTACGCAGCATGACAATATTAAAACTGCTCAATTAATTAATTTTTTTAAAGAATTCGAATAAAATCTAAGCCTGTGTCGTTTAACATATAGAGAGCGTTAAAATCTCACTCAATTCCACCCTAAACTATTATGTCAAAATTTGAACCAGACAACAACTTACGTATCTACCTAAGAGAGATATCTAAGACTGAACTTCTTACATCTGCAGAAGAGGTGGAGCTGGCGGAGCGTATTAAGCTAGGAGATAAAAAGGCACGAGCACATATGATCCGGGCTAATTTGAGACTCGTTGTAAAAATTGCTCAAGATTACGCCAATTACGGTTTACCCCTATCCGATTTAATATCCGAAGGAAACATCGGCTTGATGAAGGCTGTGGAACGATTCGACCCAAATAAGGGCGGAAAACTCAGCACCTACGGTTCATGGTGGATCAAGCAGTCTATCAAGCGAGCTTTAGCAAACCAAAGTAAGACGATCCGCTTACCGGTCCACATGGTCGATAAAATCGCACGCATGCGCCGTATTTCTAATTTACTCACTGAAGAGCTCGGTAGGGCTCCCTCTCAGGAAGAGCTCTCGGAGGAATTAGGTATTCCTCGTAGAAAGCTTGCTTTACTAGAAGCTGCCGCCGCTCGCCCGACTTCGCTCAATGCACCTGTTCATGAAGGTGAAAGTTCAGAAGTCAGTGATATCATCGGTGACGAAAAAGCAATCAGTCCACACGATGCTCTTGAGAGCAAGAACATGCATAGTGAACTAGACGAGCTATTACAGATCTTAGATGAGCGCGAACACCGCATCATCGACGCTAGATTCGGTCTAGACGGCAAAACACCAATGACTCTTGAAGAGGTAGGCGTTGAGTTCGGAGTCACCCGTGAACGAATCAGACAGGTCCAGAATATAGCTTTAGAAAAAATGCGTAAGGCTCTTACTAAAAAAGAGCGCCGCCTACCAGACGGTCTAGCTGCCATCTTTAATGGCGCTTAAATGCTGGCAAATCAATTTGTTGTTTATTCATAAATAAAAAACCACCGCTACCTCATATAGGTAACGGTGGTTTTTTAAATGAAAGCCGTTTACTTATCTGACACTTCATCAGAAATGACTTCAGCTTCGTCAGGAACGAACTGTAGCACGGTGCCGTTAATACAATAACGAAGCCCCGTTGGTGTGTTAAAACCTTCGCCTTTAAAGACATGCCCGAGATGAGCGTCACAGATACTACACCTTACCTCTACTCTGAAATCGTCTTGCACAGATTTAACATTGGCCTCTTCAGATGGGCTATAAAATGATGGCCAGCCGCTATACGACTCGAACTTCTCTACAGAAGAGAACAACTCATTGTTACAGCCAACACAGTAATAAGTACCCGCCCCATGTTTTTTAAACGCTTTATAAATAGCGCCATTAGGCCGCTCTGTGCCACTTTCACGCGCTATTCTATATTGCTCAGGGGTTAGTTTCTCTTTCCATTCTTCATCGCTAAGATCATGGGCGTTGGCTAAAGGAACGGGGACTGTAGATTTGATATCCATAGGGTCTTGAGTTTGTGCGTAGGAAAATAAGGTAGCGGCTAAGGCGCATACGCCAATACCGGTCAAGAGGGTAGTAAATCGTTTCATTATATATAAGATGCAGCAGCCGCGCTGCTATTCCATTGAAATTTCATATATTCAGCCTCTTGGTATTTATCCCATAGAACTAAAGTTACCATATCCCCCTTATTAAACAATACCGAGAGGGAAAAATATGTTCATTAGCAGGGTGATAAAGAAATTAAAAATGATGATAGCGAGAGAGGAAAAGACCATCGCCTTCGTGGTGCCTCTCCCCACCCCAACAGCGCCATGCGACGCTTTTAGGCCCTGATGACATGAAATAAGGACGATCAGCATGCCAAAAATAAAGCCTTTAATGAGTGAAATAGATATATCAGACATATCTGTATGCAAGCGTGTGTGCTCTGCCCACCATGCTTCCGAAACACCAAAAATCTGCGTGCCCACCACCCACGAAGCCGCTATGCCAAATGCTGCTGCTTCAGTAATAAGAAGTGGAACAGAAATAATCATCGCAATAAAGCGAGGTGTAACCAAGTAGTCCGTAGGATTCACACTCATGGACCTCAGAGCATCTATTTGCTCAGTAACTTTCATAGTACCTATTTCAGCGGCCATAGACGCTCCTACACGACCTGCCAGCATGACTCCTGTAAGCGTAGGGCCTAACTCCCTAAGCATACTTACACTCACCATAGCTCCACCCATAGACTCCATTTTGAATGTACTGAGCTGAAAGAGCCCCTGCGCGGCTAAAACAGCCCCGACAAAGCTACCTGTGATGATAATCACAGGCTGTGAGTAAAACCCAATTTCGACAACTTGCTCAATAACTAGACGCCAACGCTTTTTCCCACGTAGTAATGACTCACAAATCTGAACTGCTAATCCAGCTAGCTGCCCTAGATAGTCCAACAAGCTTAATGCTGGTTTCCCCAATGCCCTCAGAATCATATATAATAGCTTAGTTGTATTTTATACAAATGCCCAATGGTTTTCTTAAAATTTAAATCTGTAACTACAGAGCTATATTACAATTTAGCAGGAAAAACTAGATTATGAGCGACCACGAACAGGTTCTGTAATGAGCTTAGTATTAGGAACTATAACAAAGCCTCCGTCCTCTCGTCTGAGCTTAGTAGTAACAGGCCCTACACCGGCTACAACCATGACTTCTCCATCAAACTCGATTTCAGTGCCGCTCTCGAAAATGTCTCGTGAATAAACACCGGAAACAACATTTGTAGCTATATCTTTTAAACCAAGACCTAAACAAAGAGCTAGAGCAAGCCCCACAGCTGCAAGAACGATTTTCACAGAGGCATTAAGCAGCTCAGTCTGAATATTAACCTGAGCTAACGCCACAGTCAGAACGAGAATAATGATGAAACCAAAGGTGACCTTCGAGACCGTCCTTGCATACTCTAGCCCGATCGCAGTAAGTTTGGTATTAATCGCATTTTGAATAACATCAGCAACTACAAAACCTACGAGTAGAATAATAGCCGCAGTAATAGCATTCGGCATAAACGCGATGATACTAACGATAATATCTGAGACATCTTTAATCCCGGATTCCTGCGCTGCTATTTTGATCACAAAAAGCATACTCACGAGAAAGATTAACTTCGCGATAAATGCTCCAGGGGCAATTTTGATTCCTAAACGGTCTAAAATGCCTGTAACACCTGCTTTCTCTAATAATGCATCGATACCTAGCTTATCAAAGCTGCTAACTACTATTTTTGCTACAATCTTAGCAAAGACGAAGCCCAGAAAAAGGAGGACAAGGCCGAGAAGGATTTGGGGAATGAATGCCGCAAAATCATTTGCAATTTCAATAATGGCATCACGAATATTCCCGAAGAAAGAAGAAAAAGATAACTCTGCTGTTGCAGCTACTATGGTTCCCATAGGCACACTATGAGCCATAAAATATTAAATTGCTAGAATAATAGATTCGCAATTCATCTATGCACGGTAATCTTCTTTATGATTACGAACTTTGCCATGAGCTAGCGACATAATACCATCAGCTGCTGCAGGGAAGCCTTTAAAAAGGAACGATGAAGTATCAGCGATAACTTTCTCATGCATCGCGCGCTCCATCACTTTATTGACTCGCTCTTCATTAACAACGCTCTCTACAGCAGTATCGGCCGCTTGAAATATGTCGCTTATAAAGGCTTCGTGGAATGTTATATCAGTAGGTGAGCTCATATTATGTCAGGGGGATTAATTAAATATTTTTTGTAGCCTGTGTGTTTTTAGTCACTCGTTCATAAGCCTCTTTAAAGGCTTCTAAAGCGCGATAATAGCGCATTTTAGCCGCAGAAGCACCAATCTCTGTCACCTCTGCTATCTCCTGTAAGGTCATGCCGGAGACAAATTTGTATAAAATAATTTCTTTGTCGTTAGGTTTTAGTTTGTTGAGAGCTTCTTGAATATACTCTGATTTCTCTGAAGAGTCTGCTGAATCAAACGTCGTTGTCGAAACATCCTCTTTAGCATGATCTTCATACGATTCTTGCACTTCTCTCTTGCGTATAATCTTAGAGATGCGGTTGCGGCAGTAGTTTTGCACAATTTTATACAACCATGTTTTAAAACTCGACCTACCTTGGAACTGATTAATCTTCCGGAACACTTGTAAAAGCGAGTCTTGCGCGATTTCTTCAGCATCCTGACGAGAGCCAAGAAATTTCATACAAAGATTAAAAACCATCCCTTCATACCGCTCCACGAGTACCTTGTAAGCTGTCAAGTCATCGGGAAGTTGCTGCTGACAGTGAGTTACCAGGTCTTCGTCAGACAAGCTAGCAAAGTCGACTTTTACAGCAGCAGTATTGGTCCTTACGACCTCTTCTGTTCCCATATTATTTACACATTGTTCGGACATATTGAAGTAACTTGTATAATCACTAACATTGTTTTACATCATATCAATGGCAATCTGAAGATAATAACCATAAATTAACTACTGATAATCAATAAACTAGAATGGATCTGCTCCAGCCGAGTCTACTAGCTCACCCCTATCAAGGTGAGCTAAAGGAGTTATCAAATTAGCAGGAAGTGGAAATTGCCTTTCTTGAATCCCAGGAGCTAACTCTGGAGCACTTTCATAACCCATACGCATCATTTCATATTTTGCATCTAAGTTATCAATGTAGTGCAGAGCCATCGCTTCAGGCGTCCTAGGTAAAGTAGGTGACCCCCACTCGTGGCTCCCATGATGACTCGCTACGAGATGCAAAAGATGAATATGCACATCTTCACTACTCGGTGAAAGTTTCGCCCATACCGACACCTCCTTTTCATTACTCATCATTTTTCGCCAAATTTTGTTCAGCGTTTCTATCCCCAGAGGAATATGCCCTAGCATTTCGCCATGAAGGTTATGTGACTGACTGAAGCCTGCTTCCGGATAATTATTTTCCCACATTTTCCCACAATCATGAAATAATACACCAGCGAGTAAAAGGTCTCTATTTAGCTGAGTATACACAGAGGATACAGCATCCGCAGAGCGCATCATCTGAGCCACATGCTCGATTAGACCTCCACGGCGTGCATGGTGATTTCTACGCGCTGCTGCACAACGCTTGAACTTTGCGCTGTAACTTTTAAGAAAAATTTCACAGGCATTATTTAAACGGGGGTCTTTAATTGATGAAATAAACCCTAGAATATCATTCCAGTCTGTTTCTTGGCGTTGGCGCGTCTCTGGGTCACCAATAAGGAAGTCAGAAACCTCCTCACTAGTGAGCATTCTAAGGTCCCATTTACTAGAGTCTATTCCGTATTGCCCCTGCGTCCACTCACCACTAAGGCGCAACAACGCTCCCTCTTCTAGCTCTTGGAGCGCGGTAAACTGAGGACGGTTATCCCACACCTTCAACTTCATATCTCCCGTGGCATCCACTAGGATTATCTCAAGGTATGGCTTATTAGTCTTCGTTTTTCGCTCAACTTTACGCTCAAGCTGCACATCGAGTGTCGCATAGAGTGGATCACTATTCGTAGATTGTTTCAGTGAGGAAATATTCAAATGCACATTCCTAGTGTGTAAGAAAATGAAGCGGCTGTCACTAGGAATCAGGCTATCGCTGCCCTAATATTTACCCATAGAACCCCTAAACGCAAAAAAGCGATGGCTGCATGAAAACAACCACCGCTTTTGATAAAAAATAATGTCTTACATTGGTAAATCGTAACTTCTGCCATCGGAACCCTCGAACCAATTGATAAAAGCTAAATTCACCGTGGCATAACCACCAGGTGTTGGGTAATCACCAGTAAAATACCAGTCACCACACGGTCCATCGATACAACTGTGAAGATTATCAATGGTCTGGAAAATTACATCAACTTCACCCTTCCAAGCAATATCTTCCGGGTAAACCATCTGGCTGATCTCGGCTGAGATTTCCTCATCAGTGAAGTTCTCGTAAATGCGCTTAACACGATTCACCCGCTGTTCTGGCGGCTTCGCTAATTCTGCAACACAGAGATTATACGTCTCATCGATCAGCTTACTCTGTCCTGAGCGCTTCAGTAGGTTAATAGTCGCTTGGAAAGCGATAAACTTCCCGAGCTGTGACATATCAATACCATAGCAGTCAGGGTAGCGAATCTGTGGCGCTGTGGAACAAACCACAATCTTGTAAGGATTCGTGCGAGCAAGGATCTTAAGAATAGACTCCTTAAGAGTCGTGCCACGAACGATAGAGTCATCCAGAACCACGAGCGCATCATCCTCTTTTACTAAATCATAAGTAATGTCATATACGTGCGAAACAAGCTGAGCTCTCCCCTTTTCCTGAGAAATAAAGGTTCTCATCTTGATATCCTTATGAACAAGTTTTTCACCACGTGGCCAGTTTCTCAAGATAAGATCATCCAGAGTATCTTCCGTCAGGCTTCCTTGCTCAGAAGCCTTCATGATTTCCTCCCTTACCTGATTCCGACGCAGCTGGCGTAACCCGTCTAAGAAGCCAAAGTAAGCCGTCTCAGCTGTGTTTGGAATAAATGAAACAACAGCCTTATCAAAGTTTTCATTGATCGATTTATAGACCTGATCCACCAGAGCTGCACCCATGGCTTTACGCTCACGGTAAATGTCGGGATCATTACCTCGTGAGAAGTAAATACGCTCAAATGAGCATGGACTAAATGGTTTCTCATCTTCGAAACGCTGCGTCGACTGGCTACCATCACGGCGAACGATCGTCACTGTGCCGGGCTCCATTTCCTTAACCTCATCCTTCTTCGCCTCAAAAACAGTCATCAGAGGAACTCGCTCAGATGCAAACGCAATCACCTCATCATCTTGATAGACGTGACATGGGCGAATGCCTCTAGGGTCACGCATGACAAACATATCACCATTACCCACTGCACCACTAATAGCATAACCACCATCCCAAGGCTCCGCAGACTCTTTGATAATAGACGGTAGATCTATCTGATCCGAGATCATCGCTGGGATATCCGCACCATCAACCCCCTGGTCACGTAATTTCCTATAAAGATCCGTATGATGCTCATCCATGTGGAAACCTATTTCCTCTAGAACAGTCTGTGTATCAGTACCGAAAACGGGATGCTGACCACGGTCGATCAAATTCTTATTTAACGCCCCCGTATTGGTCATGTTAAAGTTACCCATCACCATCAGTGTGCGGGTAGGCCAGTTACTACGGCGGAGATACGGGTGGCATGATCCTGAGTCAAACTCACCAGATGTTCCATAACGCAAGTGCCCGATGAGAACCTCACCACCAAAGTCAAAATTCTTCTTAACAGAGTCTGGATCTTCAGGATCGAGCAACCCTTTACGTGCTTTTTTATTAAAACTCTTAAGCTCTGATCTGAATACAGACGCCATAGAATCACGCGCTGCATCTCTTCTACGGAAAATATATGGCTGCCCCAGCGGCATGTCTAATTTAACACAACCAATACCGATCCCGTCCTGACCTCGGTTATGCTGCTTCTCCATTAATAGGAAAAGTTTATTCAGTCCCCACAGTGTCGTTCCGTATTTTTCTTTGTAGTAAGCAAGAGGCTTGCGAAGGCGCACAACAGCGATGCCGCACTCATGTTTGATTGAATCACTCATTTAGCTGAAAAAGTTTAAGCTTCCTGCATGCTGACTCGCACACCGTGCTCCTCAGTGATAGTTCCTATTTTCACCCCACCAGGTCCTGCCGCTAAAACAGCATCAGCCTCATCTGGAGAAACGATAGCTACCCAGCCGAATCCCATATTAAATGTATGGAACTTATCTTCGGCATCCACATAGCTAAATAACTTCTGCATCACCGCATTCTCCCAGTTAGGAATAAGCACATCCGCACCGTGGTTCGGAAGTAACCGCTCTAGATTCTCAGGAAGACCTCCTCCTGTGATATGAGCCATTGCCTTAGGCTTAACACCTGTAGTTCTGATATCATTAACAACATCATGATAAAGGCGAGTAGGCGCTAGCAAGCTCACGATTTCCTCTTTACTAAAGTCATTACCATACTCAGCTAATACACGGCGGATTAAGCTCCAGCCATTAGCGTGAGGGCCATCTGACTGGTAACCGATTAATACATCGCCAGTCGAAATTTGTGTTGGATCGATAAGGTCAGGCTTCTCACAGCAACCTATACAAAACCCTGAAAGCTCGATCACATCCTCTGGCACGATACCTGGCATCTCAGCCGTCTCACCACCAGCAAGAATACAACCGCAGTCTTCGAGATAATCACACATCCCCGCTATGAGACGCGTAATAAGCGGCTTATCTAACGCTGCGATACCGATGTAGTCCAGAAACATAAGAGGGTCACCACCGGTCGTCAGAATGTCATTCACACTCATCGCCACCAGGTCTTTCCCCGCCGCTTCCAGCTGATCATGCTCGAGTAATAACTCCAGCTTAGTACCTACACCGTCACAACCTGTCACGATGACCGGTTGCTTATAATCACTTAGATCAAAAGCTGCTGCGAATAGACCAAAGGCTCCGTAAAGTTGTCTTTGATTCTGCGTCCTGCGAACGTGAGTTCCGATGTCGCCAACTAGCGCAGCGGCTTCTCTCGTGTCCACACCTGATTCCTTGTAGGTAAGTTTGCCCGACATAAACTAATGCTCAGTAATCCTGAGGACGTCCCTTGTAGCATCAGCAGCATGACTGGCAATGGTATATTTTTTCATCGAGTGAAATATTGTTAAATTGAACTTCCCGCATACAGTCAAAACACCTACCAGCTTAATGACTTAGAAAGGGGATGTCAGAAAAGGAATATGAAGGAGCGCAAGGAAATAGATAAACGAACACTCACCGCCTACCACGAGGCTGGGCATGCCGTCATGGCTCTACTCATGGGGCGCTCTGTTCAGAAGGTAAGTATTATTCCATCGCAGAATAGGCTAGGCGTTTGCACCATCCAGAAAGGGAGGGCGAAACAGGTGCAGGATAAATTAGAAGCTGAAATCCTCATCCTGCTAGCCGGCATGGCAGCCGAAGGCAGGAAATCAGGTAAATATAACCTAGGGGGCGCCGCCCAAGATCTAAAACACGTGGAGAAACTGGCGATGTCTCGATCCGGTAATATCAAAGCCGCCCAGAAATTTTTTAATAAGATGCTAGATAAAACACAGCATCTCCTCAGTGATAAAGCTACATGGAAAGCTGTCAAAGTCATTGCAGCAGAGCTTCTAGAAAACGAATCGATCAGTGGTCGCGCCGCCAAACACCATCTCGATCTATCAAAAACCAGCTGACTCAAAGTGAAAGGCTAATATGCAAGCACCTTGCTAATGAGTCTGTAGTGATACCTCAGTAAAACTCTACACATCTCGCACTTTTGTGCCTTTAAACGGTAAAATTTTGATTGTAATGAAACAGTATCCGCATTCTGTTTCAGTTGGATGCAAAGGTTGGCCTAAAGTCATCATTTTATACCTCGCAAAATTAATAACCCACCCTAGTTTTACCTGTTATGAATCAGGATATGCAAACAGCCGCCACACACCAGCTCCACCACCAAATTCCACAAGAAGCCTTTGACTGGTATGATGAATACGCCCACGGCGTCATCGACAGACGCACCTTTATGAAAAGGCTCTCTACACTCACCGCAGCTGGTTTAACCATGAGCACCCTAACCTCCGCTCTCATGCCAAACTACGCCTACGCTGAGCAAGTATCCTTTAACGACAGCGATATCAAAGCCACATACCCCACATTTCAGTCTCCCAAAGGGCACGGCGAATGCAAAGGCTACCTCGTCCAACCAACAAATATCAAAGGCAAAGCCCCCGCCGTCCTCGTCGTCCACGAAAACAGAGGACTTAATCCATACATAAAAGACGTCGCCCGCAGACTAGCCAAAGCTGGCTTCCTCGCCTTCGCACCAGACGCCCTTCACCCACTTGGCGGATACCCTGGTAATGATGATGAAGGCAGAACCATGCAGTCATCCATGGACAAAGCAAAACTAGAGCAAGACTTCATCGCCGCTGCTCAATTCATAAAGTCACACGCACTCAGCACCGGTAAGCTCGGCGCTGTCGGCTTCTGCTTTGGAGGCTACATCGTCAATATGCTAGCAGCATCGATCCCAGACGAGCTAGACGCCGGCACTCCCTACTACGGCACACCAGCCCATAAGGACCTTCGCAAAAATATTAAATCACCACTCCTCATCCACTACGCGGAACAAGACAAACGAGTAAACGCAACCAAAGACGAATACGAGCAAGACCTCAAATCAGCTAAAGTCGACTACACCATGCACCTCTACAAGGACGCAAACCACGGTTTTCACAACGACTCCACTGGCCGCTATGATCAAAAAGACGCAGAACTCTCATGGCAGAGAACCCTCGACTTCTTTAAGGAAAAATTGAACTAGCCCCCATCATTACTTAACTAAGAGTTGCATCCCCCACCCAAACTCGCTAAATCAATGCCCATGCTTACCTAAGCATATCAACGTCTCGATAGTTCAACGGATAGAACAAGGGTTTCCTAAACCTTAGATCTGGGTTCGATTCCCGGTCGGGATATTTGTTTCAGTTCATTATTTTATAAATTTTCAGACCTCTTTCCAATGAGGCCTTTGGAAAATGGTAACCCTACTGTATCCAGCTCACTTCTGGCTATTTTCAGCATCAAAAATGCTATAAAAGCGCATAAGCCTTTCATTGGTAGATCTAGTAAAAAATTCACCTACGCAGTTAAGCTTTATGAACAGAGTCAAGAGGTCTTATTATAAAAAATAGTATCTATTATCATAGCGTTATTTTCGGTAAGGCGTTAGCTTCAGGATCATGCATCTGGAGATACAGAATGGTTCGAAAAGTTACGGGAAAGAGACTGTCTTTGATGATGTATCTCTAAGCTTCCCTGGTGGTCAAATCTACGCAGTGCTAGGTATTAATGGTGCAGGTAAAACCACATTATTAGAGACTCTATACGGGATGTTAAGGCTCAATGAGGGAGAAGTTCTTTACGATGGTCAGCCTTATGATGCTGAGGATCTTGATCACCGGCGTAAACTATTTTATCTTCCTTCGACGCCTCCAAATATGGGTGTTACAGGGCTCGATGTCATTACCCGAGTAATTAAAATTTGGCAGCAAGAAAAGAACCCAGGTCTTGCTGATTCAATCATTGATCGTATGAAGGCATTTGCCATTAACGACCTAGCAGCGAAACCTCTTTCTCAACTTTCTAGAGGTCAACAGTATAAATTTTACCTAACGGCTTATCTTTCGCTCAACGCAGATGTTTGGTTCATTGATGAGCCTTTCTCTGCTGGCATTGATGCGCCTGGAGCAGATTTTTTTCGACAAGAATGTTTACGTGCGGCCTCTGAAGGTAAAACTATTTTCTACACTACTCAATTTGAAGAGTTAGTGTGCGGCTTTGCGAACAAAATTTGCCATGTCGTCGACAGCAACGTTAGTTTGGAGGATGTTAGATGAGAATTCCAATCGTTGAAAGTAAGTTCGATTATGAACTTCACAAAAAGTGGCTTGAAACACAAAAACCTAAAGTGTTGCTCAGATACCGGAGCAAACGTATTGCCGTAAATTTAGTGACGTTATTCCTGATGCTAGGTGTTGGAGGTGTTTTTATTTTAAACCCTCTCTTTCTCTGGCCAATGAAATTTTTTGCTGTGAGACCTGGTGAATACCTATCATTTTATGGGTATGGATCTTTGGTTATTAGCCTGCTTTTCACCATTCGTTTAATTCAGATCATACCTCCTAAATATAGACTGTCTAAACCGAATAACAAACAAGGTCTATTTCCTCAGATTAACATGGAGCTTTCTTCTGTCGAAACGAGGAGGCAAAAGTTTTTTAATCTAATTGGCTATACTCTTATTGCGATACCACTACTTTGTGCTTTATCTGCATCTGGCTGGGTGAATTACATGAACCCAGCTACTTTAATGGATAGCTGTAATGCCTTTTTGTCCACCTTGCTCGTGAGTTGTCTTTGCTCAGTATTTATTATGGGGGGCTTTGGGTTTTTGTCATGGGTTCGAAGGGTTTATCTACTTTTTGTGTGGCTTCTCTTTCTAGTTGTTCTAGTGATTTTCACTCTTGTTGACCCGTCATTGAGTTTTCTTGAGTCGATGAGGCCAATCTTTCCGCCTCTTAGCATTACTGAACCTGGTAATCTTTCGTTGAAAGATGCACATCCAATCAACATGGCGTTACTTATATTAGCACCTGTTGGAATCTATGCTTTCTGGCGAAGGATTCATCTTGAACCGAAGTATGAGGAGATGAGTAAACCTTCAGCCCCTAACCAAGTTGGAATTCATAAGAGCTTGATTCAGAAGCTCTCTGATCCTCCTGCTCCGAGGAAGTGGTATCGACTTTATCTTCCTATGATGGATAAGAGAATTTTAGAAATTGAGGCAACCAATTTTAGAACAACCTTCCGTCTATGCTACTTTTTAGGCAAATATCCAACGATTCTTTATTGTGCAGCTTTACTGTTGGTCTTGCCTGCATTGTATCCCTTGAGTACTTATTTATCAAATTCTGAAAGCCACTGGGCTGTGATTTTCTCAGGGCCTATCACGATAGCTATCGTGCTTACCCCAATGCTCTACGTGGCTCTTGCTCTAACACCGACCCTTACGGGAAGTAATGACTTAGCAGCTATTAAAATTGGCAAGGGCCGTTATGCTCTCCTCACTAGTTTTTACCCTCAGAGCTATCGTGAAAAAGTTCAGGCACTTTTACAAAAGGCCATTCCCAAATTTTTCTTATCTACGGGCTTACTATTGGTGGGTTTAGAGGTTTCATTCGTAATATTTGAGCCCGAATTGATACCGGTTATTTCACATCATCTATGTTTACTATTCATCTCGATATGTCTAGCTCTTTGGTGCGCGGCAGTTCCTTTTGTTAGAATAGGACGGGGAGCACCGTTTGCCGATATGTTTATGGTATATGGAATCATAGCTATTATCGCTATAATTATGTCTCTTGATGATTTTTATAATAACTTGTCTTCTGGATCAGCCCAATCATTTGGAATTTATCTATACGCAATTGCTTATTTAGCTTTTCCTGTATGGTTTTCTATATTTGCAATTAAATACGCACCTATGGCAAAAGGTAAAAGTTCATCGTGTAGCTATGATTCAAGATCATGAAAAACACAGCTATCAAAATCATTAGCCAGTTTAGCACCTAGTGATTGGAGGATACAGGGTGAAAAATTGGAGATCGATGGAGGTAAGACTGGTGGTCGTTCTCGATTCTCGCGCCCTGCATGTAAGCTATTAAAAGCCGTTATTTTATCAGGACTGAATATAGATGTGTTCAGAGATCGGTTTTTACATTCTGACGAATTTGAGCAGCTTAGAGAAGATCTTCATATTGGAGGTGAGAAGAGTTACCATCTAAAGGAAGAAGACTTCTTGGAACGGAGTGAAGTCAAAACATACTCTATCAGATTCAGCGTCCACAAGGATACAACCGTGATTATTCACACTTTTAGCAGATCTCGAGGAAGCCAACACCCTTTCCCTATTTCATGAGCCTCACTGCCCGATCTTTTCTACATGCTCTAGGATCACGGCGCTATCTTCAGTCGAGAGAATTTGATTTTTAATCTCAAGATTCTTCCAGTCTATGCTCATCCAACCGTAATGATTTTTAGCGGTGGGCCCTTTGATGCGAAATTTATTGGGCTCGGCCCTGTCATACGTCTGCGCCCACCCACTTGCTGTAATCTCACAGATCGGCTTACTGCCAGCTTGTTCAAAACGTGCAATTTCACCTATATGTCTGTCACCCGACAAGATAACAGATGTTCCCTTTGCTTTAGCCAGCATCTCAAGTAAGCGCTGACGTTCATGTGGGAAAACGCCCCAACGCTGCCATGTATGCTCGTTTGAGATAACTTGATTAGAAGATCCTATTACGCGGACTTCAGCTTCTCGTTTGAGCTGTTGGTCTAGCCATTTCCACTGCTCTTTGCCAAGGATAGTCATTTGAGAATCCTCGTTCACACCAAAAGCCTTTCTCCCTGACAAGGCATCTCTATGGCGATGCGAATCAAGCATGATAACCTGCACTCGATTTGGTTTTTTTCCAAAAATCCATGAGCCATAGACACCAGCACGTGAACGCCTCGGGCAATCTAGAGGAACTCGATTACCCTCAAGGAACGCCTCCTCAACAGCTTCAGCATTCGGGTGGTTTTTGCCTCGATAACCTTTTGCGTAATCATGGTTATCCCAGATCGCAAACGTTGGAACTAGACTCCGCATTTTTGAGTAGCCCTCAATTTTATCAAGCTGCTGAAAGGCTGCTTTATGATCCACCGGATCGTTGCTATTCACATAATGCTGATCACCCAGTAAAAGCATCAACTGCGGGTTATTCTCCAGTATCACGTCCCAAAACTTTTGGCTGACCCTTTCCGGTTTATTACAAGATCCGTATGCGAATTGTGTAATTGTAATTTCCGGATATTCGCGATCTGATAGATAATTAACCTCGAGTCCCCCCTTCACAGATGTTGTCTCAAGGCTCGCTTTCTCTTCG
>CAYNLE010000048.1:0-17203 GCA_964397975.1 uncultured Verrucomicrobiales bacterium
ATTAACCTCGAGTCCCCCCTTCACAGATGTTGTCTCAAGGCTCGCTTTCTCTTCGCCTTCTTCTGCCATTAATGGCAGAATCGCGGCAAAAAAAACGTACATAAACAAACAGCTAAATCTATTTGTCCATGGCGAGCTCATCACCTTATTCATATTTTCAACATATCATTTTTATATCTATTCGGAAAGCCCCCTAAAATGTTAGTAAGCTCAGTAGACAAAGAGTTTAATCATTTGCGTGGTCTCTGAATATAAGGTGCTCATTCCGCTCGTGTAGAAGCCCTACCATGTAGTTTGACGATAACAACACAAGCCAGTTTCCATCCTGATCCCTCGCTACAACACAACCTGAGGGAAGCTGCACATTAGGTGGCTCAGTGGCTTTTCTTAGTGTGTCCGGCTCTTTCTCTTCGAACCATTGCACGACTGACCATGGTGGCTGCTCCAGTCTGGTCTCAACTTTATATTCGGAAGCAAAACGCGCTTGCATTACTTCAAACTGGAGAGGGCCAACTGCACCTAACAGAGGAACAGCCTGGGCACTACCATGAACGTAGTAAGCCTGTGCTACACCTTCTTTCATCAACTGCTCCATACCTGAGCGATAGCGCTTAATATTGGCGGTATCTGTATTAAGGATATAAATAAAACATTCAGGAGTGAAGCGAGGCATCTCTTTATAGACAACGTCCGGGAGGCTCGTGAGCGTATCTCCGATGAGGAAATCATAGTTTCCTACGAGAGCGAGAATGTCTCCAGCATAAGCTTTATCAAGTGTTTCACGATCCTGACCAAACAGCTTCTGGGCATTAGCGAGTCTCACTTTTTTACCAGAACGCTGGTCAATAACCTGCATATCTCGCTCAAAAACTCCGGAAACGATTCGCACAAATACAGCTCTGTCGCGATGCCGTGGATTCATATTTGCCTGAATTTTAAAAACGAAACCGGTAAAACCATTTGTATTAGGCTCGACCACTTCGCCCTCGCTAACTCGACCCGCCGGAGGAGGTGCTAGCTCCAGAAAACTTTCTAACATGTTTTGAACACCAAAGTTATTCATGGCACTACCGAAGTAAATCGGCATTTGCTTGCCAGCTAGTACTCGCTCAATATCTAGAGGCTCGGTCAGCTCGTTTAGCATTTCAATTTCCTGAGTCACTGTCTCATAAAGCTCATCACTCAAAGCTTCGCGAACTTTATCATCCTCGATACCAGCAACTTCAAGAGGAGCTTTAAATGCACCACGCTTGGTTTTCTCAAAAAAGTTTACCTCACCCTTTTGCCGATCAAATACACCACGAAATCTAGGTCCATCTCCGAGCGGCCAGTTGACTGGGGATGGAGCAAGTTTAAGAACATCTTCTAACTCATCCATCAGCTCTAAAGGCGGACGTGAAGGGCGATCCATTTTATTAATATACACGAAAATGGGAACCCCTCGCCGGCGACAAACCTCGAATAATTTCAACGTCTGAGCCTCAATGCCTTTACCGGCATCAATCACCATCACAGCTGCATCGACCGCAGAAAGAACTCGGTAAGTATCTTCGGAAAAATCATGGTGCCCTGGGGTATCGAGCAGATTAACGCAGTAGTCCTTGTATTCAAACTGAAGCACAGTCGAGGAAACTGAAATCCCCCTTTCTTTTTCCATCGTCATCCAGTCACTCGAGGTAGACTGCTGTTCTTTTTTAGAAGTAACACTTCCAGCCAGACCGATCGCACCTCCATAAAGAAGTAACTTTTCAGTAAGAGTTGTTTTACCAGCATCTGGATGAGATATGATCGCAAAGGTTCTACGACGTGAAATCTCACGAGCTGCGGCGGCGGGAACCAAATTAGTAGAAGATAAAGTAGTCAAAAGAGGCTCTTAGCTAACTCGAAGAACAGTAATAAGTAAACCCTTCCTCACGATTATCTTGCGATATGTATGGTGAAAAAGAGAAAAGCTTAGCACAATATTAAAAACGGCTGCTGAATGAAGCTCTTCTCTTTATTCAAATACTATTCACCTTATAAATCTAACGAAGCTATTTCTCTAAGGTAATTGTAATTCGACACAAAAGTTGTAACCAGCAAACGCATTCAGCATAGTTAATTTTTATATTTGTGAGGCTTTACGGCTGATCATATTCACCAATTTCACGAATCCATATATTGCGATATTCAATCGGATCATTATGCCACTGAAGGCGGAGAGGCCCCTTATCTCGGTGCTTAGCTGGATATAATGCCAAATTTTTGTGAGTAGTAGGGCCATCATATGGCTGATTCAAATGGAGCAGAACACCATTATGTATGAGAGTAAGTTTCGCTGGCTCGACACACTTTTCACCTTCATAGCGAGGTCCGCGAAACATAATATCATAACTCTGCCACTCGCCTTGCGGAGATGAAGCATTCACTAGAGGTGGATATTGTCCATACATAGCACCCGCTTGCCCATCGGGGTAAGTCTTATTAGAAAAGCTCTCTAATACCTGAACTTCATATCTACCCATAAGAAAAATGCCACTATTACTGCCTTTCTGGCCTTTAACTTTTTGGCTCACCGGAACTCGCCACTCAATATGAAGCTGACAGTCACCAAAGCTTTCTTTACTCAAGAGATTCTTAGGAGAAGCTATCAGAATTCCATCTTTAACTTGCCAACTGTTTTCTCTCCATGCATCTAGGTTAGAACCATCAAATAGTATCGTAGCATCTCCAGGAGCGGCAATAGAAATAGCTCCTTTACTAGAGACCTTACGAGGCTGTGGGCGTGTTCCATCATGAACTACATAATCAACATTCGGAAGCTTAGGTGTATTTGGCTTCACACCAAACTCAACTCCCCATGCAATACCAGCCAAAACAAACAAACAACTACCTACAATAAATTTTTGACTCCTCATTAGATTTATTTTTAATGCTAAAATGTAATCGGTGAGAAATTAGAACACGAGCAAAAAATATGAGTCCATCTTACAAGCATCAACCATTGTATTTTTCATACCACTGCAAGCTCGGATCCAAACCTTTTTCTCTCGCATATTCTAGGTGAATAATACGTCGACGACTTGGTTTTATAGAGCGCTTTGATGAATGTAAAATCAGCGGCGACATTAAAAGGATATCGCCAGCATTGCATTCACACATGGCACTCTTACTTTTATCAAAATCCTTTATAGTCTGTGAACATATTTTCCCAAAACTATGGCTTTGAGGGATAACGTGCAAAGCTCCATTCTCGCTAGATGTATCATCTAAATGTATACGTATAGTCACTATTTTTTCTAGTAACTCTGTAGGTGGCTGGACATGGTGTGAGCCATCTTTATGAGACCAAGGCCCATAGCCGGTTACCTCACACTTATCTTCCACAGCTATGGTCAAATCTTGGTGCCACAGCACTGGCCAATTCTCTCCTTTTGTCTTATCAAATAGTATACTCCGAACAGGTCTATAACCTTCAGGCAAAAATTGCATCAATCTATCTGACGCGCTTAGTCTACTGATTCGCTCCGATTTCTCACGTAAGTGACGAACACAGGCCGTGCCTGCATTCTCAGCTACTATATCAACTTCAGCTCTTAATTCAGCTATTTCTAATTCACTGAAAATTCCACGCCTGATCTCATACCCATCATTTTCTAAGGAACCGGCCATAGCTTATATTTTGTATCTAGTCGAAGGTTTCACAGCCGTAGACCATACTTGATATACTGAAGGAGCTAGTTATGGAACTACTACGCTTCAGCTTTCACAGAGATTTTCACATGCTAAAACTATCTCAACACTATGCATGTCAGCTGATCGGATTACGGTAAGATTTAGGCGGGGCAGAGGCATAGCCTATTTAGCTACTTTATTTCAGCTCACAAAGCTCTAGCCACCTGTTTTAGGTGAACGTTTTTTCTTTTTAGAGTCAGGTGTGGCGTCTCTCATCTTTTTGCTCGCTGGAGCTCCGCCATCTTTTATACGCTGCATTTCTTCTGCTTTCTCCGTCATACGCTCCATAAATGTCTTTTTACGAGGCTTGCCTGAATCACCTTTTTTAGGTGCTGGCTTTACGAGGTCTGGCTCTGGCATGCGATTGGTTAACCATGTCTGGCCGATCGAGAAAATATTCTGAGTCGTCCAGTAAAGTGCGAGTGCTGCTGCAAAGTTATAACAGAAGAAGAAGAACATCAGCGGCATAAGCATAAAGATCTTCTGCTGCATAGCATCACCTGTTTTAGGTGTAAGCTTCATCTGGATCAACATGGTTACCGCCATCAGTATAGGTAACACATTAACGGGAATCTGATCACCTAGTAGAGGAAGAACAAATGGTAGATCAAATGTGTATAAAGTATCTGGCATAGATAAATCTTGCACCCAAAGGAAACTCTCACCACGTAGTTCTACAGCGAACTGAAGCATTTTATAATATCCAAAAAAGATCGGTATCTGAAGGAACATCGGTAAGCAACCACCCATCGGATTCACCTTATAATCTCTATAAAGCTTCATTGTTTCCTGATTCAGCTTATTAGGATTATCTGCATGCTTTTCACGCAGTTCTTTAATAATAGGCTGAAGCTTACTCATACGCTTCATCGTGCGTGATGATTTATTATGAAGCGGCCATATGCAGATACGAATCAGTATAGTCAGCGCGATAACTGATAGACCCCACGCCCAGTTGTCTGCAAACTTAGAGAAAACAACATCGTGGAACCAGTTTAAGACATTATTAAGCACCACACTTACGATAGTGAACCAGCCATAGTTCATGACTGAAGAGGTACCTTCCTCCATCTTTTTCAGCACACTATAGTCTTTAGGCCCTGAGTAGATAGAGTATGTGAATGTAGAAGACTCATTACTGACAATTTTCTTAGCAGGTAATGAAAAACCTAAACGGATAGCTCGCTTTGGCTTATCTATATCAGCATTCGCTACTTCGATTTCTTTTGTCTTTGCCCACACAGTGGCTGTGTATTTCTCAGACGGTCTGACAAGAGAGGTGAAGAACTGATTCGAAACACCTGCGTACTGAAGGTCTTCGACACTTTCCTGATACAAGCTTCTGCTTTTTCTTAAAAAGCCTTTTCTAAACCAGTTACTATCTTTACTGGTGAGAGATCCATCATCGAGATAGAATAAACCACCTTGGTTTTCCCACTCACGTGCATGGAGCGGCGATAGTGAGCCTGTAAAAATCGAATAATTCGATAGGCTGATAGGTTTCGAGTCTGAAGTCGTATTTTCAAATGTAATACTTAGGTTTAGTAACCAATCAGCTCCTGGCTTTTGCTTATCTTCCTCGAGAGTCCAACGCTTCGTGATCTTTAAGCCGCTATTTGTATTCGCAGTGTAAACCACGGCTCCCTCTTCTTCCACTTGTGTGTAATCAAGCGCTAGGTAGTCATCTGGTGCTACACATAATGCACCTACAGGCGCTGGAGCGTCCTGGTTAAGAATCACGTGCTCAGTTTTTGAGCCTACAGCGAACTCATCGAACAGCTCGGTTGTTTTTAGGCCACCACCACGTGAGGTAAATGTATATTTAACAGCTTCTTCTCCATCCTTACCATATGAGCTAAGGGTAACGATAGTCTCGCCAACAAGCGGCACATGAGGCTCAACAACTAAACCAGGTTCCTTATCAGAAGATGTCTGCTTAATAGAATCTGTATCTCCAGAGTCATTCTGTGCAGAGTCACTTAGCTCTGACTGGGGAGTAGATTCTAGGGGGACAGGCTGAGGTTTAGGCTGAAAATAAACATTTAGCGCTAATAAAATACCACAGAGGGCTAATATGATCCATGCTTTACGATCCATAATGAAGTAAGATGATGAAGTTTAAATAGAGTTGATTAAAAAAGTTTTGAGAAAAAATTATCGTTTCGCTGGCGGCACTGGATCTTCACCACATTTCCCCCAGGGATGGCAGCGTAAAATGCGCCGAATGCCAAGGTAGGATCCACGAAAGGGTCCATGTATTTGCACAGCTTGAAGAAAATAGTTCGAGCACGACGGATGAAATCGGCAGCCTGAGTGAGGCCCGGAAACGAGCTTAAGTACAGGGCGAAGCACCTTCTGGTAAATAAATATAACACAATAAATAAGAGAGCTAAATATAGTGGATATTAATTTCACTGAGACAGTAGTATTCCTAGTCGTTTTGCTTGTTTAAGCCAATCAGCTTCCAATTGCTCGAAAGTTGCCTGAGGAGCTCTCCAGCGAATGATAGTTACTAAATAGCGCGTAGTAACGGCAGGATCAATACGCATATAGTTTTTTGCGATAATCGCGTGGACTTGGCGCCTTAAACGATTTCGAACTACCGCGTTACCTACTTTTTTCGTTACTATAATACCTATTTTCTTAGCAATGGTAGTTGTATCAATACTATTTTCAGCTGCATCTAATGCAGTACTAAGAACGAGGTATTTACCACCCTGAGACTGACCGTGAGCACGTGCATAAGAAAACTCATTATGCTGTTTCATGCTATATGATCTGCTTAGGCGCATAGCTATTACCTATATTTATAGGTTCTTTTAATGGTTATAGTAACGAAATAACGATTTCTACTTCATACAGAAACGGTCACCAATAAGGTGACCGCTTGATGAAATTATTTGTCTAGTTTACCTACGTAAACTGACTGAATAGAAAAAGAACAACGCAATTAAGCTGCCTTAGTTCCTTTAGCAGTATGCTGCTTAGTGTGGCGCTTGAAGTGAAGCTCAGCTCCTTTTGGTAAAAGACGCTTACGTCCTTTTTGGCGACGACGACGGAGGCAATCGCGACCAGTTTTTGTGCTCATACGAGCGCGAAATCCATGCTGGCGTTTACGAGTGCGTTTAGAAGGTTGATAAGTGCGTTTCATGATAAAAAACGATTAGTAAATTAAAATTAGTTTCGAGCTTCGACTAAGGAACTTTTATAAAAAGCTAAGTCTATGTCTCTTGACGGGGAGCGAAAACTACTGATTTCTGGGTTTTTGTCAACCAGTCATTCTCAAGGATCGCCATTTTTCTAAAAAAAGAGGTATTCTCACCCCATAATTAATAGAAATTCCATCATCTTATTTCAAAATGGCCATGATTATCAATCAGTCTTGACTCTTTGCATCGCATTTTCAATTCTGACGCTTAGATATGACTAACCCTAAAGAAGCTCGATCATTCAAACGTGTAATACTCAAGCTCAGCGGTGAAGCCCTGAGAGAAGAAGGAAGTCAGGATAACATTTCTCCCGAAATCGTAGAAAGAGTCGCTAAAGAAATCAAAAAGGCTCACGATACAGGTGTAGAAATAGGTGTCGTATGCGGTGGTGGTAACTTCTGGCGAGGTGCTAGTGCTAGTGCCCGCGGTATGGATAGAGCTACTGCCGACTATGTAGGAATGATGGCTACGGTAATGAATGCCCTAGCATTACAAAGCGCACTAGAAGCTGAAGATGTCACCTGCGTCGTGCATTCAGCTATCGAGATGAATAACGTAGCTGAGCCATTCATCAGACGTAAAGCTACCCGCCAGCTAAGTAACAAGGTGGTAGTCATCTTCGCAGCGGGAACAGGCAGTCCATTTTTCTCAACTGACACAACAGCCGCTCTACGCGCTAGCGAAATGTCAGCAGATGCCGTTATGAAAGCAACAATGGTAGACGGTGTCTACTGCTCTGACCCTAAAAAAAATCCAGCTGCTGTTCGTTACGAAGCGATTACCTTTAAGGAGTGCTTACAGCAAGACCTCCAGGTCATGGACTCAACAGCCTTCACCTTATGCACAGATAACAACATTCCCATCATTGTATTCGACATTGGCAAGGAAGGAAATATCACTCAAGCTTTAGCTGGTGAAGAGATCGGCACCATCATCCACAAGGGTGAATAAATCAATTTTACAAAAACAATATTATGGAACCAGATAGCGCAATTTTAGAGATCGAAGAAAAAATGCAAAAATCGGTCGAGTACGTCGTGCATGAATTTGCAGGTGTTCGCACAGGTAAAGCAAGTCCAGGACTTGTGGAAAATATAGACGTTCACGTTCCTAGCTACGGTAGCTCGATGAAGGTGAAAGGTCTCGCCATCATCACCGTGCCTGAGCCGCGTATGATCATGGTTCAGCCGTTTGACCCGTCCACTACGAGGGATATCGAAAAGGCGATCATCGAAAGTAATACAGGGCTTAACCCTGCTAACGAGGGTAAGCACCTCCGCATTCCAGTTCCTGAGCTTTCTGAAGAACGCCGTAAAGACATGGTCAAGCTCGTCAAGGGACAGGCTGAGGAGTCTCGTATCCGTATAAGAGGGTGTCGTAAAGACGGCATGGACTCGGCTAAGAAGATGAAAGCGTCAAACGACCTCACAGAGGACGGACAACGTGACTTCGAAACTCAAGTTCAAGACCTTACTAATAAATACACTAAAGAAGTCGACCAGCACCTAGCCGCTAAGGAGAAGGAGCTTATGACTGTTTAGATTTTCTAATCTAGATTTACAGATACAAAAAAGCTTACAGAGAATACTCTGTAAGCTTTTTTAATTTTAAATTATTCCTTTTCTGCTGAGTCAGTTTTTTGCTCAACCTCTGGTTTCGCTATCGCTTTTTTAGGCTCTTCTTTTGACCTTCCTTTAGGCGCCTCTTTCTCTACAGCTTTTTCATCAGGCTTAAGGTTTCTATCCTCTTGAACCTCTTTATTTTGACGGTGCTTGTGCTGCTCTTGGCGTTGTTTATCTTTTTGCTTCTGAGCCTTCTTCTGCTGCTCCGCTCTCTTTGAGTTTAAAGCCTCCTCATGAGTATATATTTCAGCTACACGTAAACTTCTTTTGGCAAGTTCACGCGCCTCCTTATCTGCGATAAGAGCTAAGCCTTCCTCGTTTACTTCACCTAAGAAGATTTTCCACGCACGCTTAGAGATTTTTTTATTGTCAAGCTTCACCACCTTATCCTGGGGCTGGCCTTGCTCTTGGCGATTACCTCTATTTCGGTTACGCCCACGCTTATTTTGTGGCCGCTGATTTTCATCATTATGCTGAGGTTTACCTGCCGCCTGCTCAGAAGGCTGCGGCTTATTTTCACCTCCAGTATTTTCGGTAGGCTTATCCCCTACATTTTTCTGAATTGCTGCATCAGTATCTTTAGCGTCGTTTACCTTTTTACTCGCCACCTTTTTGGTCGCTTGTTTTTTAACTGTTTTTGCTTCTGAACCAGGAGACTCAGTCACTTTTTCTGCAGTTTTTTTAGTAGCTTTACGCTTCGTTGATTTAGCAGCTACCTTTTTAGGTGTTAGCTTGCTATCTTGTTCGGGGGAATCTTCTGACATGAAATTTTAATTTTGAGCTGTTTAAGTGTAATAAAGGCCATAAGGCCTATCAAATGACTACCAATTATTATGGTCGTCCTTCGTTTCTTTTCCTCTTCTTTCTGGGCCACCCTTACCGTCTTTACCTAGTGACCATAGATCAAAGTCACCCGATGGGTTCATTTGACCTGGGCTTTGATAATAGATCGGCCTGCGCCACGCATCGAGAACAGAATAATTGAGTTCCTTAGAAACTACCTGCCTAGCGCCTTTTAGATTAGGATCCAGAATCTTCAGATATGCCGTCTCACCAGTATCCGTTTCGTCGTCTTCATCAAAGTCTCCATAAAGCGACTGGTAAAGAACTTTGCTTGACCTAACTGATCCGTCACCATCTGGGAACTCGCCATTATCTGCCTTATAACGATCTAGTGCATTTCCAAGACTGGCTATTAAAACCATTGTTTGGCTATTAGACTGCCTATCCTTCAGCGCCGTCAAGCCGCTTATAGAAATACTCGCGAGAACTACGATGATAGCTATAACAATCAAAACTTCCGTCAGGGTAAAACCAGATGGAATTTTACGAAGGCTGTATGTATGAGAAGAATTATTAAAATACTGCATGAATAAATAGGCTTAAATTATCTAAGCCTGCCAACGAGTGCATAGCACCCCCAACAGGCTTAGAGTGTAAGAACTTAATATCGGTATTACACTTGCTGGTCTACATTTGAGATCATCTTGATCAACGGTAAGAACAGCGCCATAACAATCGTGCCAACAATAAGGGCGAGGAATACAATCATCACTGGCTCAATAATAGAGGTAAATGCTGTCACCGCATTGTCTACCTCATCATCATAAACGTCTGCTATTTTCAGAAGCATCTCAGGTAACTGACCTGTCTCTTCACCAACATCAACCATGCTGATCACCATCGGTGGGAAAATAGGGCTCGCTTTAAGAGGTGCTACGATCGACTCACCTTCTTTTACCGCAGCATGCACCTCATCAATCGCTTTAGAAACTAACACATTACCAGACGTATCACGTGTAATGGTTAAAGCCTGTAGGATAGGCACACCAGAAGTCACAAGCGTTCCTAGTGTTCTAGAGAAACGGGAAATAGATCCTTTTTTGATAAGGTCACCAAAGATAGGGACTTTAAGCTTAAAGGCATCTACTTTTGCTCTACCGGCCTTCGTATTACCCCATGCTTTGAAGCAAAGGAGCAGTCCGCCAATTACAACAAACATCCATGCTATATTAGGCAGGATCAACGGACGGCTAAGCATAAATTCCGAGGTCCCAAACACCATACGCGAAATAAGCGGTAGAGTTGCACCCTGATCAGAGAACATGTCTTTGAATTTAGGCACAATAAAGATCATCAAGAAAATAAGGATCGCCACCGCAATGAAGAGAACGATCACTGGATAAACCATTGCAGAAACAATTTTATTCTTAAGTTTATCTGCTTTTTCCATGTATTCAGCGAGACGTGTCAAAACGACCTCAAGAACACCACCAAGCTCACCAGCCTTCACCATGTTAATGAACAGCTTATTAAATACTTTCGGGTGCTGTGCTAAACTCTCAGAGAATGTAGCACCTGTCTGGACTGACTCAGCTAATGAGTTAATCGTTTTCTTTAACGCTGGGTTAGGCTCCTGCTTACCTAGAACATTTAAACTTCTAAGCAACGGCAAACCTGCATCAATAAGAGTAGCAAGCTGCCTTGTGAAAATCATCAACACCTTCGGCTTCACTCTACCGGCACCACCAAACGAAATTTGCTTCGCTGACTTCTTTTTCCCCTTGGCCTCTGGAGCACTAGCTGCCGCTGCAACCGCTGCTTCTGAACCAGCTTCATCTACCTGAGTAGGGTATAGCCCTTGACCTCGCAATTGCTGAATAGCATCTGCTTGATCGTTAGCTTGGAGAGTTCCGTTTGCTTCTTCACCTCGTGCGTTGAGGGCTTTGTATTGAAAATTTGGCATATTCTTTAGAAAGGATATTATGTGAAAAAATGACTATGGATGATTATCTTACTGTTGAAAGTATAAAAATTTCATCATCCATATTGTCGTTTATAATTTTGATATAGTTAATATTTTGAATATAGAAATAAGGTTAAGTATACTTAAGGACCTCCTCGATCGTCGTGGTCCCCTCATAGATATTACGTAAACCATCTTCTCTTAGTGTCTGCATACCCAGCTCAATCGCTTTTTGTTTAATAACAACACTAGGCGCACGTTCTGTAATCAACTCACGAATCGGATCAGTAATATTTAGAAGCTCGAATAAGCCACGCCTACCTTTATAACCACTCTGGTCACATACGTCACATCCCAGGCCTGTGTAAAACTCCTTATCGCCCAACTCATAGGCAGACACACCGAGCTGTGTTAATATCCCATCATTTGGCTCATATGCCACTTTACAGTTTTTACAAATCGTTCTCAAGAGGCGCTGAGCGAGCACACCCTCCAGCGATGCCGCTACAAGGAACGGCTCTGCTCCCATATCGATCAAACGCGTCACAGCACCTGGAGCATCGTTCGTGTGTAATGTAGATAATACAAGGTGACCTGTTAAAGATGCCTGAATAGCAATCTGTGCCGTATCAACATCACGAATCTCACCCACTAGGATGCGATCAGGGTCTTGTCGTAAAAACGCTCTCAATACACGAGAAAACGTAAGACCTATCTCCTCATTCACAGGAACCTGAACAATCCCGTCAACATCATATTCCACTGGATCTTCAGCTGTAAGCAACTTTGAATCTACAGTATTAATCTCTTTAAGGGCAGCATACAGTGTCGTGGTTTTACCAGCACCAGTAGGGCCAGTACAGATGAAAATACCATTTGGCTTACGCACTGTTTCATTAATATATTCAAAAACACTAGGCGGCATTCCTAACGACTCCAAGCTCAAGTTAATGTTACTGCGATCTAGCACACGAAGAACAATACTTTCACCATGCTGAGTAGGTAATGTAGAAACACGCATATCTACCTGCTTTTCCCCTACATGCTTCACGATACGGCCATCCTGAGGAACACGGTTCTCAGCAATGTTCATGTTAGAAATAACTTTAATACGTGAAAGAATAGGAAGCGCAAGGTGGATAGGTGGCGGTGCCATCTCTATGAGAGCCCCATCTACACGATAGCGGATCTTAAATTCTTTCTCAAAAGGCTCAAAGTGAATATCTGACGCACCTTCATTAATCGCCTGGTAAAGAACTAGGTCCACGTAGCGGATAATCGGGGCAGAGTTCGCATCTGATTCAGCATTACCATTCTGCACATTTGCCATGCCGCTTTCCAGCTGATTAAGAACATCTTTCATGACATTCTCTGAGCCACCGTAGCAATCGTTAATCTTTTTCTCAACAAGGTAGTCAGGGGCTATCGCCACAACAATCTCCCGCCCTAATGCAAAACGTAAATCTTCTACTGTCTGTGGATTAAGAGGGTCTACCAGACACACTGTCAGCCCGTTTTCATCAAAACCAACAGGAAGAGCTCCCTGAAGGCGCGCCGTAGATGCAGGCACAAGATCCAAAACCCCTTGAGGTGGATCATAATTTGAAATATCGACCATGCTAGCGCCTAGCTCGTTGGCAACAATCGGCCAGATGTCCTCTTGTTTTTGGATAATTTCAAAGTCAGCCAGCACCTCTGCTAGCTCCTTACCGCTGTTATCCACCTCTTGAATAATGTCTTGAGAAAGATATTGATCGACTAAACCACGGTTGACGAAAATGTCGATGAGTTGTGAATTGTCCATAGAAATTTTAAATGAAAATAGTTAAATGGTTATCTAATAAATATAGATGAATGATGAGTGCCTTTTATCTGCTACCCATTTAGTACTCGTCTCCCATGGTTACCCTGAGAACTTCGTCTGCTGAAGTCATCCCTGCTAGCACTTTACGAATACCATCTTCTCGTAGTGTCCGCATTCCCAGCTCACGAGCACGTGTGCGAAGCTCCGGAGAGGTCAGATCATCATTAATCAAATGGCGAACCTCATCATCCACTTGCAGGATTTCGAAGATGCCCATACGCCCCTTGAAGCCGCCACCTCGGCAAGCATCACAGCCCACGGGTCCCATAATCGAGCTGTTCGCCGCCTGACTCTCGTCAATATTCAGTGAGCGCATCTGCTTCTCAGTAAGAACTGCAGGAGCCTTACACTTAGGGCAAAGTTTTCTAACTAGTCGCTGAGCAATCACTGCCCTCACTGAGGAAGCAATAAGGAACCTCTGGACTCCAATATCAGCCAAACGAGCAACAGCACTTGGCGCATCATTCGTGTGGAGTGTAGAAAAGACTAGGTGACCAGTCAGTGCCGCCTGGATAGCGATACCGGCTGTCTCCTCGTCTCGAATCTCACCAAGCATGATAATATTCGGCGCCTGACGCATCATCGCCCTTAGAGCATTCGCGAAAGTCATTCCAATATCACTCTTAACCATCACCTGATTAATCCCAGGAAGTTCATATTCCACAGGATCTTCTACCGTGATGATTTTCCTATCCGGAGTATTAATCGTATTAAGACAACCATATAGTGTCGTCGTTTTACCAGAACCAGTAGGCCCCGTTACTAGAACGATACCATCTGGCAGACGGATCAACTTATCAACCACCTCTTGGTCATCTGATAGGAAGCCTAGCTCAGGAAGACCCAGCATAAGTGATGTCTTATCAAGCACGCGCATAACAACACTCTCACCATGGTTACTAGGAACGGAAGATACACGAAGGTCTATTTCTTTACCCCCTAGGCGAATCTGAATTCGGCCATCCTGAGGAAGACGTTTCTCGGCAATACTCATACTACCACTCATCACCTTGATACGAGTAATAATAGCGGGATGAAGCTTCTTAGGGTGATTATCCACCTCGAGTAATTTACCGTCAATACGGAAGCGGACACGCAGCGTTGTCTCCATCGGTTCGATATGGATATCACTCGCCTTCATTCTGAAGGACTCAGTTAACATCGCCTGAACGATTTTAATGATAGGAGCATCCTCTTCGCTTGCTGTTTCCGCCCCTTCACCAGTGACAACAACAAACTCCTGATTATTATCAAAACCAGCAGCACCGTAGTTCTGCTCGATCAAACTGGTAATAGATCCATATGTCGCACAAACGGTGAGCACCTCTCGCCCTAAAATCTGAGGCAAGCTGTCTAACATATCAAAATTTAACGGGTCAGCCGTAGCAACAGTAAGATAAGTTCCGTCATCTAATATTGGTATTGCATGAAACCTTTTAGCAATATCGGCCGTCATGGCAGCAATAACCTCTGGCTGGATACCTACATTAGAAAGATCGTAGTAATCCATATTAGAGTTCTGCGCTAGGACTCCCGCTACTTGCTCTTCTGTAAGACGGTTTTTGCTAATTAAATAACCGATAACAGTCTCTTGACCTGAAATCTGGCTACGGCCTGATTGAATATCCTCAGTAGTTATCTGCTCTGCTTCAGTCAGTAGTTGGAGTAGGTAGTCTTCGTTAGAATACACAGTAAAAATCTTCGCTTAATAGTTGAATAAAATAAATCTAGTTACAAGTCCTCTGCACACAAAGTGCGAAAACTACGAGTATCAAACTGACATGTGACCGTGGCTCGTCAAGCCACCATCTATTTATTTTTTATTATTGGCGTATGCAATCCAAAACATGTATTTACAATGACTATATAGAGCTTTTCAAAAAGCTCTCTCCCCCACATTCTCCTACTAATACATCATGAGTCCTCTAACATACTTTACTCTCGTTTTAGCTCTAGGAATAGCAGCTCAATGGATAGCTTGGAAAACAAAGCTACCATCTATTTTACTATTACTATTCTTTGGCTTTGGCCTTGGTCAGTTCTCAGGAGTCACCATTGATGACTATTTAGCAGCTGGTGATGTCAACGTATTACTATCAGCAGTAGGTCTATGCGTAGCTGTCATTCTTTTCGAAGGAGGTATGACCCTTAAGTTTTCCGACCTTCGAGAAAGCGGCTCCCCCGTATGCCGACTTTGCACCATAGGTGTCGTGGCTAGCTTTGGTTTAACATTTGCAGTATCACACTATCTCTTACAGTTCGACTGGCGTGCAGCCGCCCTACTAGGTGCGATTCTTGTTGTAACAGGCCCCACCGTCATCGCTCCATTATTACGGCACATTAACCCATCACGTAAGATTGGAAACATCGTTAAGTGGGAAGGTATCGTGATCGACCCCATCGGAGCCATCATCGCGGTATTAGTGTATCAGGTTGCCATCGCAGGTAGCTTTGAAGCAGCCACTGATGAGATACTCAAGGCACTAGGACTTACTATTTTAGTCGGTGTTGTATTCGCCCTCATTTTAGCACGCCTCGTGATTTTGATGCTAAAGCACCACATGATCCCAGATTACCTTCACTCGGTATTCTTATTGGCCGTCACCGCCACCGCCTTCGCCGCATCTAATGCAGTGCAGGCAGAGTCAGGGCTTTTAACATGTACCGTTCTAGGTATCGCAGTAGCCAACCAAAAATCTGTTTCCGTCAAACACATCCTCGAGTTTAAAGAGAACCTCAGAGTGTTGATCATTTCCGTTCTATTCATCGTTCTTTCTGGGCGAATTTTACTACCCGAACTCTCAGCTGCCCTCCCTCAGGGGCTAGGACTACTCGCACTACTAGTCTTCATCGTCCGCCCACTATCCGTTATCATCTCTAGCGTAGGCTGTAAGTCTCTCAACATTAAAGAGCAGATATTCCTATCTGCAATGGCACCTCGCGGTATTGTTGCTGCGGCAGTCACCGCCATCTTTGCCCTAGAGTTCGAACACGCTGCTCACGATGGCAAGCTAAGCCCAGAAGTAGGCGAAACCATGCGCCAAATGGTGCCCATCGTCTTTATCGTAATTGTAGGCACCGTAGCCATTTACGGACTACTAGCTGCTCCACTAGCTAGAAAATTAGGCTTAGCAACGAAGAACCCTCGTGGGATACTTTTCGCTGGTGCAGGAGAATGGGCACGCCTGGCCGCAAAAGCGCTACATGATGATGGACACGAGGTCCTTCTACTCGACACCAACTACGACAACATAGCCGACGCCAAGCTATTAGGGCTACCAGCGCATCGAGCTAATATTCTCTCTGAGTATGTAGAAGAGAACATAGAGCTCACCGGGCTGGGTCAACTCATTGCCACAACACCCAATGATGAAATTAACTCCCTAGCAGGACACCACTTTATCCACAACTTCGGCAGGCAAAATGTATGGCAGCTCGCCCCTGTAGATGAAGGTGCTCACCACCAAACTGCTGTCGCCAAGCACATGCGAGGTAGAATATGCTTCGAATCACGCCCCCAGTTCAGTAAAATGGAAGTGTTTGCTCACCAAGGTGCTAAGATTAAGAAAACGACCATCTCAGAACAGTTTACCATTAATGACTTCAAAAATATGTATGGTGAAAAAGCCCTCATTCTCTTTTTAAACAATAAAGAGAATGGGCTACACGTAGCTCACAGTGAAATGAAAGAACCAATCGCTGGCACAACCATTTACGCCATGATCCCTGCACAAAAAACATCACTCGATGAAAACTAAAGGTATGTATCACAGCCTAGAGGCTGAACTTCACGATCACTTCTGGGAGGCCGAAGGTGAGAGCGCAGAGCTCCCACTAATCAAGCAGTTCCTCGCAGATTACCCTGGCACAGCATTAGAGCTTGGCTGTGGCTCTGGGCGTCTACTCCTGCCGCTACTCGAAAACGGTTTTCTTGTAGAAGGATTAGATAACTCTCAGGAAATGCTCGATCTTTGTGAAAAAAAATCAGGCGATAGCTCACCGGTTCTCCATCACGCTTCACTAGAAGATTTCCAGACCAGTGTCACAT
>CAYNLE010000049.1:0-16871 GCA_964397975.1 uncultured Verrucomicrobiales bacterium
CTGCTGGGATTTCTGCACGCAAAGTTGCGTTACAGTCTGACTGTGTATCTACAGTGATATTCATAATGAGAGTGACTTAAATAGTGTGATCTAGATGAGATAGGCTTTTCCCATATTCTTCAATGAAGAAAAGCTACCCAATGGCGAGCAGCAAGCTAGATAGCTTAGAGGGGGGAGTCAAGAACCATGAGCAGAGAATACGGCCTTGGTTATTAAGTTTTTAATTGGTTTGAGCATATTCGAATCAATCCATGGACTTGAGTGTGCGGTGGTTTTCATTTCTTACCGTTATATTCATTGTATCTAGTAACTCAAGTAGGGGCATGGCCACCTTACGAGATGTATCGAGGTGTTGTTTGAGCTCGCTTGCTGTCGCTTGATTCTGATCAGTGAGGAATGAAGTCACTTTAGATATGGCAAGAGTAAGAGCTTGAGTAGAGATAACGACTTTAGGTTCTAGCTCGATGACTTGTTTAGTCCGAATGAGGAACTTGATTGCTTGTTCCAAACGAGGATTATTAATTAAATCAGCTCTATTCGGTGGCTGGAGACCTGCTTTTTCTAGAGTAGATAAGATTGTGGCGGCTTCAGCTTTGATCTCATCTGGTAAAGTGAGGCTGTGATCAGGGTGTGAGATACCTTTTTCCTGATTATTAATCTGGAAGCCTTTATTTTTTAGAGATGCTAGGAGGTTTTCAAATAGTTCTTCATTTAAATCTGAGATAGCTGAATGAAGTTCTGTGAGGGGCATATGTGGCTGATCAGGCTGTTGGCTGTGCCATGATAAGGTTTGTTGTTCCGCCTGCGTTAATAGTTCATTCCACCAATCTGTATCAATGAGGAGCTTACCCGATTTGATTAGCTTACCTTGGTTTACTAGCTTTCTTGTGGCAGCGGCTGTTTGTTCATTACTGAACGGGTGATTTTCTAGAGCTGATTCAGCTTTGATATAGTGGTCTCTAGCGATCAGAGAAGTTAAATATGGTAATAGCTCATGTGGGTTCTCTGCACGTGAGTTTAAAAAGCCGGCACGTTCTTCGCTGCGGAAATTTTGACGTTTTGACTGTGTGTTAAGCACGATGCCTCCTGCTATGGTAGACTGCTGTGAACCATCACGTAAAACAACTCGATCACCTATTAGGAAAAAAGTCGGTTCTTCTAAACGTAGCTGAGCAAGACATTCTTCTCCAGCATCTAGGTGACTACGACCGTGTAATATGACACGAGCACGACAGCGGGTAGACCCGTGATGCAGCATGACTGTTTCCATATGCTTGAGCGGGCGAGGTTTGATCCCTGGGATAGCTCTAGATATTCTATTTAAACGGATATCTACAGTGTCCGATGCTTGACCAACTGGCTCTAGAGTAAGTGTGTGTCCGCGCTGGGCACCTAACTTCCCAGGTGTATTAATTGGGAGGTCAGGAACATTAAGCGCTGTTCTCATACCAGGCTGAGCTGTTTCTAGAGAGTGACTATGGTTTTGAATAAAGCGAACTTTCGCGTGAATGCCAAGCGGTTGCAGAATCAGAGTATCACCGATAGTTAATGAGCCGCCACTGAGCGTTCCAGTAACTACTGTTCCTGTACCTTTAGGTGAAAAAATACGGTCAATCGGTAAACGTGGTTTCCCCATATCGAGGTTGGCGGGGGCTTTTTTGACTTTTTCTAAGAGGATTTTTTTTAGTTCATCCATTCCTTCACCAGTATGTGATGATACAGGAATGATGGGGGCTGATGAGATACTGGTGTCTTGAAGCTCATCCTTCAACATCTCGATGGCAAAGGGGACATCATCGCAAAGGTCAGTTTTAGTAAGTACAATGATGATATTACTGATACCGAGATAGCTTAATATGTGAAGGTGCTCTTCTGACTGAGGCATCCATCCATCATCGGCGGCTATGATGAATAGAGCTATATTCAGTGCTCCAACTCCAGCGACCATATTGTTGACAAAGTCAGCATGCCCCGGGACATCGATGATGCCTATTTCATAATCAGTGTCCTGCTCTTTTAGAGATAAGTGCGCAAAGCCTAACTCGATGGTGACTCCACGAGCTTTCTCTTCGGGTAGTCTGTCTGGGTCAGATCCAGTGAGACGTTTGACTAGTGATGATTTTCCATGATCGATATGACCAGCGGTGCCTAAAATAAGATGGGGCATATATTATAATTGAGAAATTTTCAGCTATAAAGGGAGTAGGGGGCTACGTTACGTTTAATACGTATTCACGCGTAATTTATTAATTTCATCGTTATCAATATTAAAGTCGATGCGGTAAACTGAGCTCAGAGCTACAGAGATCTTGCCGTATGCCTGGCTGTAACCAGTGATACTATTATCAGAAATAGATTCAGCCTGTATGGTTATATGGCCACCATCATGCAACCATAGTCTAACATCACGACGTTTCATGATGGGTTGTTCAACTGCATCATTGAGCCGTAATGATTTGATACGCTTGAGTGGTATTTTGATAGGTGTGTAGTCTGTTTCTACAATCATGACTTCTTGTTCTACTTTCCCTACATTTCCTGGTATTTCATCGCCGTTACTGAGCTGAATACTATGTGGCTGATCCGTATCTTTACTTCCTTTGTCTACTGTTGGTAAATAGACACCGTTCCATGAAGATATAGATAGGTTGGAAATGTGGATTGGTGAATTTTGGTTTGATTCGAACGAGATGTGGCTACCTAGTTTTTCTACATCGAGTTGACTAGTTTGTAGCAAACAAGAGTAAGCTCCATTAATATAGAGTTTAAAATGACCTAACTCAGGATCTGAGAAAATATTGATGTGAGCTTTTTTAGTTCTATTAGGGTCGATTTTTATATATGCGCGTTTTTTTGGCACGAAGCGTCCATTCAGGGATAGTTTATCTGCAGCGTTGATACTGACGGATGAATGCTGAAAGTTAATATTACAGAATACATCAGGGCTTTCATTATGTCCATCATCTGAGTAGAGCTTTAGACTAAAGTAGGGGATACTATCCCATTTGATGTCAAAGCTGACTTGAGTTTTATTTTTCAACCCTACATTTTTACCAATAATACCTTCGCCTATTGACGAGAGCGTGCCGTCACGAAATGACCACGTTGTATTTTCGTTATGATTTTTCACCCATTCGGATATATTATTTGGACCATAGTATGAGCTATTACTTTGGTTAATCATGGTAACGGATTTCACCATGGACCGGTTGATGTTTATACTAGGCTGATAAGATGTAGTTAGATTAATGAATTCTGGATTTAACTCCTGTAATTTACCAAGAATGATATCACCTTTTGCTTCACTATAGCGGTTCTGTATTTCGACTCTAGCGAGCGTGGATTCACTGTGTTCTGGCTCTGAGGAGTTGAGGTTAACTGCGATGATATGATCAATAGGAAAAAGAGCCTCTTTTTTAAGGCTTTCTGAACTGTATACTAAATTAAAATCGTCTGTTAATGAGCTAAGTGAGCCCGTAAGCCGATCACCGTTAGATAGATAAAGCTGATGCTGATTTGTTACCTCAGGCTCAGCGGTAGGCGTATCGACCTTTTTAAGCTTGATAGCTTCAATGAGGGAAGAGAATTCATTAGCGTCTGAATGTTGGAGTGAGGAAAATAGAAAGGCCCCTCCGAATAGAGCAGCATTCAGATACACCTTATGATCTATAGAGTGATGAATAGATAACATTTTTCTAATGATAGTTATGAATTAGTAACGAGGTGTGAGATCTTGTCAGGTGATATATCGAATTCACCTAAAACATGATGTGAACAATGAAGACGGCCTTCTATGAAAGTTAGTTCACTGGAGTAAATAACTCCTCCATTACGGAGGTAGAGTATGAAATTGTAATCATGTTTTACACCTTTATTTTCCTTACTGTGTGTGTAGAGGAGTTTTATTCGGCTTCTTGGTATAATTAATTCTTGATCACCATGAAGGAATGAAACAAACGAATCCTTTTTGTTAGGAGCGTTGTTTGTTTGGCTGGCACTAATAGATTTCAGTGAACCTATAAGCTTTTCGCCTTGATTGTCTAAGATGAGGTCACTTTCTAGTTGATCTATTTCTTCGAGTATTTCTTGAAAGTAGGCTCTTGTATTGAGAGGTTTGATCGCGAAATTCTTGACCGTTAATCTATTATTGTTATTAGATTCGTTGATAAAAGCGATATAGTTTCCGTTTAAAGGAGCGGAATCGTAGTATGATGTTTCTATGACTTCATCGTCGACAATGAGGCTGAGTGTTTCGTCTTCTTTATTTAATTTGATTTCAATATGAAGTGAATTTTCAGAATAGTCATACTCAGTATGATGTTGAATTAATACAGTGTTACTGCTGAGGTTATTAATCTGTATTACGTTTGAGCTTATATGGAGTTCGTAGGTTTTTTTCTGTCGAGTAGAAGTTTCCTCTTCAGCACAAAAATGAAATTTGAAATCAGGTTGATTGTTCCAGTTTAGGTCGAAACTAAAGTGTAAATTACCATCGAGGTTTAGTTTACGTGATATATCACTGCTTTTTCTACAGGTAAGAGCATTGCTTTCGTTGGGTTTACTAGCTGGGATATATTGCCACATTCCTTTGTTAATTACCCATTCTGATAAATCATTATGAAATGTGTAAAGAGGAGTTCTTTTAGGCCTATTTAGTTCTACGTTAGCGACCGCTTTCCTAGGGATATTGAGTTTTCCTGTATAGGGTGTATGTAGGCTGAAATCTGTATCATTTAGAGACAGAATAGAGCAGGGTATGAGGTCACCGTTCTGAAGGGTGACAAGGTCAGGGACGTGGCCTAAGGCCACGTTTTGAGTTGAGAATGTTACTCTTTCTATAGCGGAGTTATAGAGAGAGAGCGTGTGCGGTGTGCTGGTTGAATGAAAGTTGAGTGTGTCAGCTGTAATGCTTTCGATGTTTCCAGTAAGTTTATCTCCATTGGAAAGCTGGATAGTATCAGCTGTCACATATGAGTGAACGGTGAGACAAGATAGCCACAAAAAATAAGGTCGAAGGTGTGTGAGGTTAACCATGATTACAGTAGTTTATTTTTCGTAAATAGGTAGAAAACGATAATTCAGAGCAAGAGATAATAGAGAACATCCTGTTCCGTATGCATTACCATAATTACTAGCGAACGATCCATCTGCTAACTGACTAGCTGAGAGTAGTCTGGTATTGTTCGTATTCCATTTCCCCCATAACTCTTCATCAGCTTGGAAAAGTGCTTGTGCCATATAGTAGCGGAAATAATAGGGGTAGTTAGATCCTTGGTCATTGATGTTCTTGGTTAGGTGTTCAGTCGTTTGCTTAAAGCCCTTTTCACTCTGCTTTTTAGCAAGAGAGAAGCATAGAGAGCCTATTGCGGTAAGGGTGACTCGGCCACCTGTTTTACCTGTATATCCATAGGAGCCGTCAGCTAAACGACAACTTTTCATATAGGCTAGGCCTTTATCGATAGCTTCATCTGGTATTTCTATACCAGCATTTCGAGCAGCTAGTAATGCGACGAGCATACAGCCTGTGACTGTGGAATCAGCAGATGTGTCGTTGGGCCGATAGCGCCAAGCTTTTTTGGGGTTAACCGATTGAGCTTTTAGTATCAGATCGACTGATTTTTTAAGAGCTTGGGCTAGTTGAGGGTGATCTAGCATGCCGTAGGCTTCTGCTAAAGCCAGTGTTGCGAAGCCATGGTCATACATTTGTGGTCCCATGAAGCCGTCGTCGCCTTCGGCTGCACTTTTAATAATGAAGTCGATAGATCGGCGTATGTTTTTAGCATAAGGACCGTGGTTCGGATCATCTCCATGCGCAAGCATAGCAAGGGTGCATAGTGCCACAACTCCAGGTCTAGATCCGCTGCCCGCCCATGTGCCTTCTTCTCCTTGGTTTTGAGAAAGGTAGCGTAAACCTTTTGTGTAAATAGTTTCTACTTCAGGCGCTATGGCACTGTCTTGCTGCCTTAAAATAGACTGCCCGCAGATAGACATAGTGGTCATGGTGAATACTATGTAGCAAATGAGGTTATGAAAGTTTGATGACATGTATATTTATTTAGTCTAGATACAGCAGTAGTGGAGAGTTCAGCTATTACTTTATTTACTTAGATTTTAGAGCTCCTCGGTTATAGGCTTCCATGGCTTTTTGGAACTCTTTGGGTAGGGCTTGGCCAGTGCTACCTGTATTTTTGGGGACACGGCGTTCGTTATTTTCAGCTGTCGTGTCAGGTGCACCAGCTGTTCCATCAGCTTGCCCTGAACTGTTTCCGCCACCGCCGTTACCTGGTTGTTTGCCTTTACTTTCCTGGTTACCTAAATCTTTACCTCCATCCATCATGTTTTCCATCATTTGGAGCATGGACCCCATGTTTTCTTGGCTCGACTCTGAGCTTTGACTCGACTGTTGCTTTTGTTTAGCCGCATTAAATATTTTTTCAATAACCTCAGTTTCTGTTGCGATCGTAGCGCCACCGGTTTGTTTCTCTTCCAGTAAATCGATGGCGTCTGCCATGATAACTTCTACTTCACGGAGCATCTTTATGATTTTAGGATCAGTCTGTTCGTCAATAAGGTCTTGTACATCGGCTGATAGATCATCTTGCTCAAGCGCTAATTCGTTCGCACCATCTTTGTGGGTTTCTAATGTGAAGTTAGACTCTGACTCTTCAGCTGTTAATTGAGATATTGGAGCAAGAGCAAGTAGATAGATAGGTATCTGTATTACAGAATGTTGCCAGTAGCGTTTAAAAGACATGATGATAGCGAATTAAGAACTGATGGAAGGGGTGACTGCCGCGGCGGGAGTAGCTGGCTTTATTTTTTTTGGCGTTTGGTCTTTGTTGATATTACGGTAGAGGTCTTCAAGAGCTCTTGTACGTCCTCGTATTTCTTGCTCTTTTTGGATCATTCGCATGACCTTTAGCATGAACTCAAAGTCTTGGTCCTCTTGGGATGCTCCACCTGCACCATCACCGCCACCACCACTTGCTTCATTCTCATTTCCTTCTAGCTGCTTTGCCCACTCAGCTAGTTGTTTGGCCCATTTCTTAGATTCTTGAATGGATTTGAAGCTGATGTTTTTCTCAACGTTCGCTGAGAGAGCTCTTAATGACTCATCTATGATGGATGAGTTCATGGCGTCAGCTAGTTCTTTGTGTTTTTCTTGCTGAGTTCTAGCGTAGTAGTGAGTGAGGTCCTCTTTAATCCAGCGAATATCAGCGGATGTTTGTGTTTGTTTTTTTAATATGTCATTGATGCTGCGTTGCTCAACTGGGTCGAGATCGCCAAAGGATTGGCCGATAACTTGATCAATCATACTAATGAAACCAGTCGCTGTATTATTGGTATTGCGGGCTGCTTTTTTTAACCGGGCAATAAAGTTACCTGCTTCGAAGTTCTTTTTGGCATCACGAGCTTGCTGAATAGCCTGTTTCATTTTTTCGAGAGCCTTGTCTTGTTTCTCGATCGCTTCATTTAGTTTTTCTTTCGCTTGCTCGCTATTGTTTTGTGCCTCTTGAAGTTTCTTTTCGACCTGAGGGAGGTCTTTATCACCGACCTCCTTCATCGTTTGCATAGCTTGAGACATTTTTTTCAATGTCTCCTTATCGATTTCACCGTTCCGAACGGCGTCCTTAAACAGAGATTCCATACTCTCGTTAAGTTTTTGCATGCGCTCTGTATTATCTTTTTCAGAGTTTTGCTGATCTTGTAGTTTCTTTTGTGCTAGATCATTCTGCAGCTCTTTTTCAGATTTTTTAGAAAGCCTTTTGTTCTCGTCGTTTAAGTTTTGTTCTTCACGTGCTATTTCTTCTAGTTTCGCAGTGATTTTATCAAAATCAGCCTTTAGGACCTGTGCGTGTTCTTCTGGTGTTAAGATAAAAATGACAGAAGGTTCAGAGTAAGCTCGTTCTCCGTTAGGTTTGTAATCCTCTGCCCAAGACCGTAAGTAGAGTTTTTGCGGCTGGATTTTTAAATTAGCAGGGGAGAATGCAAAAGGGATTTCGAGGTTGGTCTTAGTCGGAGCTCCCTCTGATAATGCAAGCTCTCCAGATGAGCTAGTATCCTGGGTATTTAGATCTGAACTCCATGCTATACCGCAGTTTTTGAGCCCGTAATCATCTTCGTTGAGTAAGGTAAGATCGAGTGTGTCCCCAGCGAGCATGATGTGCTGTCTATTGACTCCTTGTAGATAGCTGGTTGGTCGCTGGTCACGTGTGCTTTCAATGCGTAGCTTGAGTGTTTTATTAGGCTTGAGGTTGTAGACATCGAGCCATTCTATGGGGACGATGATAGGGGTCTCTCCTATGACAAATGGGGCGGATGTGAACTGGGTGTCGGCTACACTGAGTGTGACTTGCTCGGGTTTTACTGGTTCAGGTGCTGGTAAGTCGATGTTTTCAGGCTCTAGAACTTGAATGATATTTGCGCTAGCAGACTTCAGCTTTCTACTTGTTTTCGCCTGAATAGTCACATGGCTACCTTCTAATACTGTAATGAACCCTGAGCGAATGTCGGCATTCGTATTGCCTCTTTCGAGGTATTCAGGGAGCTTAATGGAGGCTCGGATGCTTTTTAAAGAAGGTCGCATTACCGGCTCTATCTGAAGGCGCTGGAGAGCATCACCTGCCTCTATCTGTAATTTTTGAGCAGACCGTTGAGCAGGGATCTCAAATGTGTAGGCGTTGTTTTTTAAAGAGCTTTGAACCCACTGACCTTTACCATATCGAGCTCGAGCGGTATTGGGGCTGCGATTGGTATTTTCAGCTAGTGGTGCTTTTAATATAAACGGCTCTCCGTATGCCACGTAGTGAGGGGTGTTAAAGTTTGATAAGTCAAACTTGGTAGACGTGTAGCGAGGTGTTTCCGACATGGGGAATAACCAGCGTTTGAGTGCGTTACCGCTAGCTTGGGGCGAGGTCGTAAACGTGATAATAGATAGCAATAATAAGACCGCGACGATGATAGCCCACTTATAGTGACGGCTGGGTGGTAGCGCTAAGTTTAGGTCTCGGCGTGCTATTTCTTCAGCAACTTCTCGCATGGCTGCTGACCGAAGCTCTGGTGATAAACATTCAGTTTCTTCAGATTGATCCTGTAGTTCTACTGCTCCTAGTAAGCGGTCGCCTAAATGGGGGAACTGTTTTGAGATGAGGCGCGCAATTTGGTTATCACGGCGGTGTCCATAGACCCAACGGTGGATCCAGTATGGAGCGAAAATGGTAAAAAGAGAGACTCCGACTATAAAGGTAACTAGGCGAACACTATTAGGAGTTTCCCAAAAACGATCTAGAGCAAAAATGATAAGAAAGGAAAGGATCAGTCCGAAAACACCAGCTAGGATGGCCTCCGCTATTTTAATCCTCCAGAGCTTTTTCTTAAAAAAGTCTAAATTCACACTAAGCTCATCTGGTAGAGGAACTTGATGTTTATTTTGTGGTTCTGGCTGCTTTTGCGACATTGGAATATATAATTATTCTGAATTTTTAATACATCTATATCTACTCAGATAAATTACTAATTCAATGTGGCGTATTATTTCAATGGGATCAAACTATAATCAGATATTTTGATATTTTAAAAAGATACGGTGTTAGCGTAAGATATCAGCTTGCATTTTACTTAGATTGCACTAATTGATGCCTGCGTTGAGAGATCTTATAAAAGACCCAGCCTACGCAGAGGCAGATACAGGTAGACCATTACCCGATAAGGAGCATGCTTGTTCCGTGTGTCTACCTACTTGGGACTCAGTGATAGGCTATGAAGAAAGTCGTGAGAAGGTGATACGCCGTCTCATGGCTGGTTATCCACGCTTTTTTTTACACCCTGCAACAGCTCGTTTGTTTAAAGAGGCGAATGATGCGATGGCAGAGCCTGATACAAAAGTGGTGCTTTTTCCTAGTAAAGAAGTAGCTCAGCGAGCCCAACGGTTCGTCGAGCGTAGAAGTGGCTCAGCTTCTCGTATAGCTAGCTATGAGGGGCTGCAGGCCCTGGTCGTCACAAAAGAAGATTATGCCCTAGCTATGGAATACTGGCGATATACGGGTGAGATCGTGGGGAGTAGACAGGCTAAAAAAATTCTCCAATCGAAAGAAAGCACTAATTTTAACACAGTAAGCCTTCGTAAGAGAGTAGCTGCTTATGGTGCTTACGAAGCCAATGATGTTTTTCTCTATGAAAATGGTATGGCAGCTATTTTCTCCACTTACAGAGCAGTAACGAAATTAAACCCAGCTAAGAAAACACTCCAGTTGGAATTCCCATATGTCGATGCCATGCGAATCCAAAATTCTTTTGGTAATGGGGTCGTTTTTCTTAATGAGGCTGAGGGAGAATCTTTAGAGGAGGCTCTGAGGCGTATTTCCGCTGGTGAGTTTGCTGCTGTGTATTGTGAAGCGCCGAGTAATCCATTACTAAGAACGGTGGATATAGCCACTGTTTCTATTGCTTGCAGAGATGGTGGGGTTCCTCTGGTAGTTGATGATACGATTGGTTCCGTTGCTAATATCGATGTGAGTCAGTATGCTGATATTATCACCACAAGTTTGACCAAATGGATCTCAGGAAAGGGAGATGTAATGGCAGGGCAAGTTACTTTAAATCCAAATTCACCACATTACTCAGACTTTCTTGAATTTTTCAGAAAAGACTGCCCAGATGGGTCTAGGTTATATCACTCAGATGCTCGAGTTTTGGCTAGGAATATTAGCGGGTTTGAAAGTCGGATTAAGCTATCTAATGCAAACGGAGAGCAACTTGCAGACTTTTTAAACGATCATCCAGCTGTCGAAAAGGTGTGGTATCCTAAGTATACGACACCTGAACTTTACGATAAGATCAAGAGATCTGATGGTGGTTACGGTGGATTGGTTTCATTCATATTAAAGCAGCGTAAAAAGTCGTCTAAGTTTTTTGATAAATTAAAGGTCTCTAAGGGGCCTAGCCTGGGGACCGAGTTCAGTCTGGTTTGCCCATACACCTTACTGGCTCATTATGACGAGCTGGACTGGGCTGCAGGCTGTGGAGTTGATAGAGACCTTATCCGTATTTCATGTGGCATAGAGCCTGTGGGTGAGCTTGTTTTAAGGTTTGAAGAGGCTTTCAAGGCTATTTAACAAGGTTATTTGTAAATGGCATTAATATCATGAATTACGTTCATGGTGTATTTGGGTTGTTTTCAAAAGTTGGAACGTCATGTGCTTCATATTTGATGTAATTAAGACCTAAGCTATAATTGAATATTCGACCTTTCGTTAGAGGGCGGGGATTAATTATCTGTGAATAACATTCATCCAATATGATAAAACGAAAAACTCGACTTTCACTACGCCTTAACGAAGAGAACCCAAATCATCATTTATGGAATAATAGAGGGATATGGTGGTGCCACTTTACAGTGCATAAAAATGATGCGACCTCAGAGAGGCTAAGATTTTCATTGAAAACACGTGATCTCGATAATGCTAGAAATCGCCGAGACAATATTTTCCGAGATATTTCAGCACATTATGAAATAGCCGCTTAGGGTTAATATTAAGGTGGGAAAAACTGCTTATTTTCCCACTTCTCATCTGCTGTAGTCTTGCTAAGTTTCCACTTACATGGCTCGGGAATATCAGATGAAATCAAGTAAGCGCACTGTAAGTGGATCAGGCGTTGGTACGTCGGGTATTGATTATGCCGCTGAGCTAAATGAACAGCAGTATGCAGCAGTTTCAGCTAAGCCTGGTCCGACTTTGATTATTGCAGGCGCAGGATCAGGTAAAACAAGAACGCTGACACACCGAGTAGCTTACTTAATGGATCAGGGGGTGAGCTCTGGTAATATTCTGCTACTGACTTTTACGAATAAAGCGGCTCGCGAAATGGTGGAGCGAGTTGATGAACTCGTGTCTGAAGATATGAGCGCGATGTGGAATGGAACTTTCCACTCGATAGGTAACCGTATACTGCGCCGCCATGCCGATGAGTTAGGGTATACTTCATCTTTTTCGATATTGGATAGAGATGATCAGAAGTCGATTATTTCAGAGGTAGTTAAAGGTCTAAATATTGATACCAAGGGTAAACGCTTCCCAAAGGCTGACTTGTTACTCTCGATTTTTAGTCTTTCCGTTAATACATATGAGAAGCTGGATGATATTATAGCTGATAATTACGATCACCTGGAAGAATGGCGCGAAGATATTAAGAATATCAAAAAAGCGTATGTGAAGAAAAAGGTAGCATCGAACTCGATGGATTTCGATGACTTACTGACGCTGACTTTGAAGCTCTTAAGTGATGATGAAGACTTACGTTTTTTATATCAGAAAAAGTTTAGGCATATCCTAGTCGATGAGTATCAAGATACTAACAGAGTTCAGTGTGACCTGATCGATTTACTAGTAGGTGAAAAACAGTATCTCATGGTAGTGGGGGATGACGCTCAGTCGATTTATTCATGGCGTGGGGCAGATATGGATAACATCCTTAATTTTCACGAAAAATACCCGAGCGCTCAAGTTTTCAAAATCGAGACAAACTATCGCTCAGTGCCAGAGGTGTTAAGCCTCTCGAATGCAGCCATTAAGCCTAATAAAAACCAATACGATAAAGAGCTCCAGCCTGCTAGAGAAGGTGGTCAGATGACTCCCGCTTTAGTAGCTCTGGATGACCCAACAGTGCAATCAGAGTTTGTCTCTGAACGTATTGATGAGTTACTAGGACAGGGTGTTGAGCCAAAGGATATCGCTATTCTTTATCGTGCTCATTACCATAGTATGGAGATTCAGATGGATCTCACGCGGGCTAATATCCCATTTCAGATCACTAGCGGTTTAAGGTTTTTTGAGCAAGCACACATCAAGGATGTAGCTGCGATGATTCGCTTCGTAGTAAACAGTAGAGACGAGGTTAGCTTTAAGCGCATGGTATTACTGCTACCAGGAATAGGTGTGAAGTCAGCTGATAACTTATGGGGGGCATGGTGTAATACGAGTGCTGGGAAGGGCACAGATATACCTGATTCATTTTCAGAAGTTTTATTACCCTTTAAGGTTCCAGCTAAAGCAAAAGATACATGGGGGCAGCTATGCTACACTCTAGACGAACTAGCTCCTGGTGGTAACTTAGCTACACCGTCAGCTATGATCTTTAGTATTCTAGAGGGGGTTTATGATGATTATTTGAGTGTTAGTTTTGATAACTTTGAACAGCGCCGACAGGATATCGAGCAACTCATGCAGTATGGGGAAAATTTTGAAGATGTATTAGAGTTTTTAGCTCAGCTTTCTCTGATGTCTTCTGTCGACGGTGATCCACTGGGTAAACAGAAAAAGCAGAAAAAAGAGGACAATGAAAACAGCGTAACGCTTTCATCTATTCATCAGGCAAAAGGACTTGAGTGGAAAGTTGTCTTTGTTGTCTGGTTAGCTGATGGGATGTTCCCTAATAGCCGAGTGTTAGATTCGGGCGATGTATCAGGTCTAGAGGAGGAAAGACGTCTATTCTACGTAGCCGTTACTCGTGCTATGGATCAGCTTTATCTTACATACCCGATGACGAATCCTAAAAGCTATACTGGTGAGTATATGACTAAGCCTTCACGCTTCTTAGATGCGATCCCGTGTGAGCTAACAGAAGAGTGGGACGTGTCCGTCTGGTAGGGCTATAACTGCGATCTCTAGTCTAAGAGTTCAGGGTAAGTTGACTGAGCAAATGTTTTAGTCAGATACTGGATTTCAGCGGTAGTTGAAGCCTTGAGCGCTTTTTCTGCCATGGAAATACAGCTGCTATGTGAAAATGATCGAATAGCCTTCTTGATACTAGGTAGTTTATGCGTGCCCACGGATAGTTCATCGACACCTAGACCTATCAGCAGTGGTGTAATATTTAAATCACTCGCCATTTCTCCACATACACCCGTCCATATACCATTTTCACGAGCAGCTTCCACGGTTTGTTTGATCAAACGAATGACTGCAGGGTGTGTCGATTTGTAGAGGTGTGCTACATTGGGGTTTACTCGATCAACTGCTACTGTGTACTGAATTAAGTCGTTTGTCCCGATAGAGAAGAAATCGACCTCTTTGGCTATTTCCTTTGCCATGGTAACAGCTGAAGGAACCTCTATCATGACCCCTATTTCTATTTCAGGGTCAAAGGGGATACCTTCATGGCTAAGCTCATCCATTGAGATTTTCACCATATCTTTAGCTTCATGCACTTCACGAAGGCCAGATATCATAGGGAAAAGAATACTGAGCTTACCATAAGCGCTCGCACGTAATATTGCCCGAAGTTGTTGTTTGAAAAGGTCCTTACGAGTGAGTGAAACTCGTATTCCTCGCCAGCCAAGAAACGGATTAGGTTCTGGAGCAGTGAGAGGCTCTGAAGCTATTTTATCACCACCAGCATCGAGCGTTCTGATAATAGCTTGGTGAGGTTGTGTCGAGAGAGCTACTTCTCGATAAACTTTTTCCTGTGAGTCTTCATCAGGAACCTCTTTCTCGTTCAGAAGGTAGAATTCAGTTCTAAAAAGGCCTACGCCCTTAGCTCCAGACTCTTTTACAAGTGGTAGCTCATAGGTGAACTCAATGTTAGCTGAGAGCATAATCTCTCTGCCGTCACTCGTAGTTGTATCTTCTTCTCGTAAGTTCTCTAGATCCTTCTGAGCTTGTGCTTTTTGTTCAGCTAGCTGTTGGTAGGTGTCTATGGTAGACTGAGTGGGGTTAACGATGAGTCTTCCCTTATAGCCGTCTAGAATGACAGGAGATAGTGTTTTCACCGCCATGACAGCATCTTCTAGCCCTACTATAGCTGGTATACCTAGTGACCGTGCTAAAATCACGGTATGTGAGTTCACACTACCTTGTTCTGTTGCAAAGCCTAAGACTTGATTCCGGTCAATGGATGCTGTATCACTAGGTGTTAGGTCATAAGCTACGAGTATATGCTTGTGATCAGGTATATCTTCACCAGGCGAAACCTTATCATATTGAAAGTTCTTTAGCACACGCTGACAGATATCATCAATATCTGCAGCTCTTTCCCTAAGGTAAGCATCGTTCATACGACGCATAGCCTCTAGATAGTTTTGCATGACAGCATAGAATGCGTATTCAGCATTCTGCTTACGCTCTTCGACAGCCTTATTAACTCGTTTGAGTAAAGTTTTGTCCTCTACAACCATGAGGTGGGCTTCAAAAATTTGCCCTTCACTTTCTCCAGAAAGTTTCTCTATATGTGTACGTAGTTGATTTAGCTCAACTTTTGTTTTTTCAAGTGCTTGGTTAAATCGCTCTTGTTCTACTAAAACTTTATCAGCTGTGATTTCATATGCCTCTGGAGCACTTAGACCACGAGCTGTTACATGAACAGGAGCAAAGGCAATACCAGGGGAGCCTGGGGTTCCCTGAATAATAACTTCTTGTTCATCTTGGCTCATGTAGGTTCAACAAATAGGTGAAGGTGTATTTGAAATACGCATAAATCAAATATACCAAATTATCTACATGATCATCTCAGTAGAATAAATAATGGGGGAAGCTATATATTAAGCTTCGAAGTTACTAACGATGAGCTCTCCTAGAGCGTTTAAGGCATCTTCCTCACCGTCACCGCTTGTCGTAACTTTAAGTGTAGATCCGTGTCCAGCAGCTAGCATCATAAGTCCCATGATAGACTTACCATCAGCTGCTTCTTCATCCTTCTCCACTTGAATATCGCATGTATAGTTACTCGCTATTTTGACAAATTGAGCAGCAGGGCGTGCATGGATTCCTAGTTTATTGGTGATGGTGAACTCTCGTGAAGGCATTGTTATATATTGGAAAAGGACTAATCGGCTGTAATTACTCTGAACAACCTATAGAATAGATAAGCAGGGGGAAAGGGATTTTTTGATTTTTTTTATTTTTGAGGTGGCAAGGCTCTAAATTTTATAATTTCCACCGCTCATAGGGTGATCTGGTGAGATATTCATTTTATCAAGTAAGCGTTGATCAAACTCTGCAGCCATATCAAACCCCATATTACGAAGTTTCTGATCAAGACAGGTAATAGCTACTAATCTAGCCGCGTCACGACCAGGAGCCACTGGTATCTCTACATGGGGAACCTCACGGTCGAGTATTTTGTATGTTTTTCTATTTACCCCCAGACGGTCAACTTTATTGAGGTCTGCGTATGGTTTGAGTGTAACAACCAAGTCTAATCTCTTTTCTTCACGAATACTACCAAAGCCGAAGATATTAGCCACATTGATAATGCCAATACCTCTCATCTCGATAAACCCTCGAGAAAAATCCTTGGTATTAGCGACCAGCTCTCCTGCTTCACTGCGAATAATAACCATATCATCAGCGACGAGTGCGCCACCTCGTTCTAGTAAACCAATCGCAATTTCACTTTTTCCAACGCCGCTATCGCCCATAATAAGAACGCCTACACCTCTAAAGTCTAGCATGCAGCCGTGGCGAGTAGTAGAAGGAGCAAAAGCGTTTTCTAACTGGAGTGTTGCAGCATTTACGAACGCCATGGTCACCATAGGTGTATTAAATATAGCAATCCCTAGTTGATTTGCGGCTTTCAGCACTTCAGGAGATACTCCTTTATTCCTTGATGTGATGAAGCATGGCACATTACGAGAACAGATAGCCTTGAAGCGCTCGACTTGTTCTTCAGAGCTCAGTTTGTTAAGGTAAGACTGCTCTGGGTTTCCTATAACTTGGATTCTTTTGTATGCGAAATACGAGAGGGAGCCAGCTAAAGCCAATCCTGGATGATTCACAGTAGGCTCTAGTATTTTCCGATCCATCCCCACTTTATCTGTTATAAGGTCGAGTTTCAGTGCTTTTCCATATTTTTCATAGAAATCACCAACCGTTAAA
>CAYNLE010000050.1:0-15729 GCA_964397975.1 uncultured Verrucomicrobiales bacterium
TGTCATATGGTTTGGTTATTTCCAATCACCCACCTTAAGGTAGAATCCTGCCTCATGGCTACCGTGGTTTGCGAGAAATAGATATTCTGGTTTACCGTCTTTCCATAGGATATGTGGTCTCTCACTACGTGTTAGTTCTTCACCAAAGTAGACTGTATTGGTATTATATCCAAGTTCAGGGCGCTCCCACTTGATACCGTCTTTTGATTGAAAGATAAGGCCTGGGCGGTTGCCTCCATTATCTGGATTAGCTGACGGAACGCCGCTAAGAGCTCCTGCTACATCCATTCTGTCTTCAACAATCATGTAGTAGGTATCGTTGTAGAAAAATGCATATGGGTCCTCGATATCGCGTTCGATATTTTTATAACTGATGAGAGGATTTGCAGGATGGTCTACATAAGGGCCATCAATTTTATCGGAGATTGCCACAGATATTTCTCTGAATTCTGAACCTTCTGACATAGATTTGTAGTAGATTCTGTATTTCCCTTCGCGATCCACTAAGAAAGTAGGGTTAGATGCATGGATGCCGTTTGGTGTTCCTGGAGTGGGGTCGATAATAGGATTATTAGGGTTTTCAGTCCATGGCCCATTTAGCGATTTGGCGGTTGCCATCCCGACAGACTGGTAGCTATCAGGGGTTTTCCATAGGAAAACAAGTACGTAGGTGTCTCCAACTTTAGTGATCTGTGGGTTATGATACGTTCTTAGGTCACTCTTGAAAGGGACCCCTACTAACTCATAAGGCCCCTCTATTGAATCTGCTACAAAATGCTGAATGACACTCTTTGACTGCCAATAGCCCATGCTTTTTTCGCCCTTATAAGGAATCGAAGAATTGAAAATGTGTAGTTTGCCTTGTTCATCGTAGATAGGTGCCATTCCCCAGTTCCACCAACCTTCTTTCGCTGGGAGGATATACTTTCCTGGCGTTAAGGATTTGCTGAATGCTGATTCAAGAACGGGAGCTTTTGGCGCCTGTGTTTCTTCGGCTTGAGCTGACCCAGTTATCATGGCACAGGTTAAGGTAGTGAGTAATGTAGATATGTTTTTCATAATGTCGTAAATATGAGTGATGTTTAAGGTTTAAAGTATTTTTTCAATTTAAAAAAGTAACTTCTAAAGTGTATCCACCTTTTGGAGGTGTTAAATAGGACGATGGAAATTAGACTACTAATAGGGAAGGTGACCTCGTGGATTTATTTATGAATTTTGGGTATTGCTAGTCCTAAAAGCTAAGCATGTCTATGCCTTGCTACAAGCCGTTGAGTATGATTCAGTTAAGGTGTTCGCCGATGAAACAATTGAAAGACAGCAAGCAGTATAGAGATAATAGAATATTAGCAGGAATGTTGATGGTGTCATTGTGCGGCTATATGGTAGCTTGTCTATTAACTGGTGGGTTATACTTATCTTATTACTTAGCCCTAGGAATACTTAGCGGTGAGCTGGATTTGACCGCGGCTCAGTCACTAGAGGGAACGATTGCAGGGACTAAAGCGGGGTTACTGTTAGTTAAGCTCGTGACTGTGACTTTATTCGCTACATGGACATACCAGATGATGAAAAACACAGAGCTTATTTCTAGGGAGGAGCCTTTAATGAAACCTAGCTGGGCAGTAGGATGGTATTTAATACCTGTGGCAAATTTTTGGAAACCATTACAAGCGGTTAAGCAGATGAACCGTGCCGTGACTGAAGCAGGCGCTAGAAGCATGAAGCTTAATGTTTGGTGGGGGTTATGGGTTTTTGTCTTGGTGATGAATATCGTCTTTATACTTATCCCAAGAGTATCAGTAGCTGACTATAGAAATGTGGCTCTTTTAGGGCTGATTATCTTCGTTTTTGAGTTGGCTACTGCAGTGTTTACGTTCTCTATTGTTAGAGGGTTGGCGTCTAAGCAGTATGATGCAGCGTTTAAAATGGGGATCTGTTCTAATTAGTTGATATTTCTATTTAGCGTTGCAGATAGGGGAATAGTTTTTTAGTTTCGGGCTATGTCGTCAACATCGCTAAAAAATATCACAAACGCATATGTTTGTGACCTTGTTGCTTATCAGACGGGTAAGCCTATTGAGGAAACTGCACGCGAGCTGGGACTTGACCCAGATTCTATTGTAAAGCTTGCTTCAAATGAGAATCCGCTTGGGCCTTCTCCAAAAGCTCAGGAGGCAATGCAGGCTGAAATATCTCAAGTCCACATCTATCCAGATGGGGGAGGCTATAAGTTACGTCATGCATTAGCTGATAAGTATTCTGTTGATATAGAAAATATAGTGCTCGGTAACGGGTCGAACGAGATCATCGAGCTTCTGTGTCATTGCTTCTTGAACCCTAAAGCAGAGTTAATAGCGGCTCGCCATGCCTTTGTTGTTTATAAGTTAATGGCGTCACTTTTCGGAGCTAAATATGTAGAGGTTCCAGACCCTGGTTTTATGCACGATGTGGATGGCATGCTTAATGCGATTACCGATGATACTCGTCTTGTTTTTATAGCAAATCCTAACAACCCTACCGGCACAGTAATCGGCCAGGAAGCGCTAGACCGTTTTATAGATAGGTTACCAGAGCATGTAGTAGCTGTTTTTGATGAAGCGTATTATGAGTTTTTAGAAGACGCGCCTGATACCCTGAAGTATGTTAAAGAGGGTAAAAATGTATGTGTATTAAGAACGTTTTCTAAAGCATACGGCCTAGCTGGTTTACGTATTGGTTATGCCATAGCACCTACACATGTGACAGAGATTTTGCAGAAAGCGAGGCAGCCATTTAATGCAAACTTGATAGCTCAGGCAGCGGCTGTAGCCGCTCTGAATGATACTGAGCATGTTACAAAAACAATTGAGACGAACAAAAGTGGGATTCAGTTTTTAGAGGATGCATTAGACCAGCGAGATATCGAGTATGTATCTAGTGCTGCTAACTTTATCCTGGTTAACGTGGGAGATGGTGATGAGCTGTTTCAGAAGATGCTAGAAAAAGGCGTTATTATACGGTCTATGAGTAGTTATAAACTACCTGAGTGGGTGAGGATCTCTATAGGCACACCAGCTGAGAACAAGCGCTGCTTAGAGGTGCTTGATGAAGTTTGGAAAGAGCTAGGTAAATAATTTAAGATGATGGATCATACCGTAGCTGCGATAGCCACACCTCCCGGTATGGGCGCTGTGGGTATGATTCGCGTTAGCGGGCCGGACGCTTTCCCTTTAGTGACGAAGTGTCTTCGGGATGAGCATGATGCTGCGAAGTTTAGAGAGCGCTACGCTACCTTGACCCGTGTAGTTGCTGCAGATAACTCTGTGTTAGATGAGGTCCTGGTAACCTGCTTTCATGGTGAAAAGAGTTTTACGGGGGAGGATACAGTAGAAATAGCATGCCACGGTGGCGTGCTGATTATGCGAAAAGTTTTACAGCGAATACTCGAGGTGGGAGTGATGCCGGCAGGTGCTGGAGAGTTCAGTCAACGTGCTTTTCTGAATGGTAAGATGGATCTTACTCAGGCTGAAGCTGTGATGGATTTGATTTCAGCTCAGACAGAGCTGGGCATGCGCGCGGCTCATGAGCAGTTACAGGGTAAGTTAGGTGATCGCTCAGAAGAGATCCGTGCTGAGATTCTTGCTATAGCTGCTCATGTAGAAGCGTATATTGATTTTCCAGAAGAAGACATTGATACTGATACAGGTCAGGCCCTGTTACAGAGGCTGAACTCTGTGCAAGAGATGATTTCAAAGTTATTACAGACATCTGAGCAGGGTAGAATTCTTCGGGAAGGTGTTAGGACAGTTATCTTCGGTTCACCTAATGCTGGTAAATCGAGCCTTTTAAATAAGTTGCTTGGTTTTGATCGAGCGATTGTTAGTGATATGGAGGGGACGACCCGTGATACCGTTGAGGAAGTTTTAAATTTAGAAGGTATCCCCGTTCGGTTGATTGATACGGCAGGTGTAAGAGACTCTGATGATGTTATTGAGCAGCAGGGAGTAGAGCGTAGCCGAAACCAGCTGAAAACAGCCGACCTTATTTTAGAGATGGTGGATGCTACGGCACCACGAGTAGAGAATCTAAGCGATGATGATCTGCGTAACAGGCACCACATCTTGGTTAAAAATAAATCAGATCTCGTTCAACATCCTGATTGGGACGGGGTCGAGGGGGTGACTATTTCGTGTAAAAATAACCAAGGTATGGAGGAGCTGGTTTCAGCTATTCATGATGAGCTAGCTATGGGCTCAGGCGAGTGGGGTGGGCACGCAGTGGCTATTAATGCTCGCCATCAGGCGTGTTTGGTTAAGGCGAAGGATGCTCTAGCTGAAGCGGTGGATACACTAGAAGGAGGGCAAGGTGCTGAGTTTATCTCAGTCGAACTTCGTGATGCGATGGTGGCTATTGGTGAGATAGCTGGAAGAATAGATACTGAAGAGCTCTTGGGTGAGATTTTTAGTAGCTTTTGTATCGGTAAGTAGTGTTTGAATATGGTTACGATTTGTTTTTATCGTAGAATATTTTGATGTCAGCTTCCTTGGTTCCTATGAGCTCTTGTGCGCGCATAAGAGCATCGCGGGTGGAAATGTTAGGGTTCGCTTTGAAGCCCATAAAAATATTTGTTTCTCCCAGTGAGCGGTCACAGCCTTCTTGTAGTGTTTCTAACACACCTGATTTTTTTAAGATGCTGTAGACTTCTTTGGGCGCTCCGGAGATAAGGACGTGAGCTCCATTTTGGCGTGTTTGTTTTACTAGGTCTTCTAGCGCTAGCACACTGGTGGCGTCAAGGTGACGTGCATTTTTCATTCTTAGGATGATGACCTTGAGTCGCTTATCAGCGGTGGCGCGTTGCACCTGTGTGCGGAAAATGTCAGCTGCGCCAAAGAATAAATCGCCTTCTACATGGACGATGGAGATAGCTGGTGTTTGGCGTTCTTTTTTCTTATCTAGTTCGCGGAGGTCACCTTCATCACTCATCTCATATTCTACCATATGTGGCTTAGATGCCTTACGGAGGAAGAGGACGATGGATAGGATAACACCTAAGTAAACAGCGTAGTCGAGTCGGGGGAGTAGTAGTGTAGCCCCAAATGTAGCGATGATAACGATGGCGTCATCTTTGGTAGAGCGAAGGCAGATACGAATATTATTCCACTTTATGAGCGAAATGGCGATGCCGACAATGAGGGCGGAAAGTGAGACTTTGGGGATGTTCTCAACAATGGGTAATTTGACTAAACCATAAAAGCCGACTAGGCAGAAGATCCCGCAGAAGAGGGAGGCGAATGCTGACTTGGCACGAGACTCGTAGTTGAGTGCAGAGCGGGTGAGAGATCCAGATGCTGGCATAGCTGCCATGAATGAGGTCGCTATATTTGCCATGCCGACTGAGAGCATGTCTTGGTTGACATCAGATCTTCCACCAGAGCGACTAGCGAGAGATTTAGACATCACAGTATTTTCTAGAGATGCCAAGAAGGCGATCGCAAATGCGACACTAAAAAGAGTCGAGATGTCTGCTATATTAATTTGAGGTAAAGAGAGGGAAAGTGAGTTCAGCTGAAATGGACTGAAGGTCTCTAATCCAGTAAATGAAGGGACATAGTAGCGCAGTATGTCACCAATAACGGCAGATGCGATGAGGCAGATGGCGAAGTTTGGTAAAATGGAAAAACGCTTCTGCATCAGTAGGTAGATGAGAAGAGTTGGGACGGCTATTACGAACGGTTGCCATTGAAAATCTGAGCTGAAGCTTGAGATTTTCTCGATAATGGCGAAGAATGAGCTAGCTGATTCGCCAGAATTTATTTCTGAGGAGATCCCCAGAATATGCTTTAGCTGGTTAGTGATGATTAATAGCGACGCTCCAGTAATGTATCCTACCAGAACACTTCTACTGACATACTGTAGTAGATCGGCAATTTTAATTAAGGCACCTGCCACTGACATGACTCCCACCATGAGAACGAGTAGAGGCATGTACTCGATGGGTGCTTTGCTAAGTGTGCCAGCTGCTGCGAAAAAACTGAACACCATGAATGCGGTGCCGTTTGTAGGGCCGAGAATAGTGAAACGTGAGCTAGAGAAAAGAGGGGCTACTATGGCGGCAACTGCGGAGCAGATAATACCGTAGTAAATAGGGAGCTCGGCAATGGCGGCGTAGGCCATACCCTGAGGTAATGCGAGTAAGGCGACATTGAGAGCTGCCTTGATATCATAGCTAAATGTTTTCCCATTGTAGCCGCGAAATGATTTTATTATAGGGAACCAGTGGAGACCGTTTCCTGAAATCATGCGTAAACTGAATTGGCCAGTTTTTTTGAGGAAAAATTTTAATGAGCGCAGCATGGGGTGGCTTATTTTCTACGTGCTTTGAAAAACATACGGACGCCTAGTATGAGGCAGATAATATTAGGTAACCAGCAGAGAATGAGGTAAGTAGGTCCTTCGTCCTCTCTGAACTCGTCGGCGATCATGAAAAAGAGGAAATAACCCAGTCCGACTAAGATACTGAGAGCTAAGCCTGTGGAGGTTTCTTTTCTCCGGCCATTGATTCCTAGAGGCACCGCGACGAGAGATAAAGCAAGACAGGAGAAAGAAAAAGCGTAACGCCTTTGTATTTCATTAGCTAAATATATTTTTCGCTCAGGTTTGAGTCCTTTTAGTACCTCTGGGTCAGATAGCGAGTCACGGATTTCCTGGTTGGTCATCGCATTAGGTTTCCGCTTCTTTTTTCGCTCTACTGCGAAGTCAAATAAGAGAGGTTCCTGTTGTCCTACAATAGGGGACTCGCGTTCGCCGTTTGCATTACGAGCATCCATATGAGCATCCTTGAGTTGGAGGCGTAGTTGCTTGCTTTCCTGTAAAACTTTTAATTGAGCCTCTTTAGCATAGAGGCTAAATGTTGGTAACTTTGTGTTGTCTTCTTTAACATCATAAATGTGGAGACCGTAGAGAGTATTACCTTTTCGTGATTCGATGAAAATTTTCTGCCCTTGGAACTGTGTTTGCACGACTCCTGGGTCAAGCATCGCACTTGGGTTAGCCTTAATTGCTTGATAAAGCATGAACTTCATCGTGTCTTTAGCCTTAGGTGCAAGACTGACGTTTAGCCAAAAGCAGGCTCCACATAGAATGGTAGCGATCACATAGACAGGCAGAGCCACGCGGAATAGTCCTACGCCTGCCATTCTCATGCTAATCAGTTCGTTAGCAGCGGATAGTCTACCGAATACAAGTAATACGGCGACCAAGAAGCCCCACGGCAAGGTGTAAATAAGAGAGAACGGTAGTATACTAAGGATAAATTTAGCAACATGGGTAAGAGAGGCTCGGTTATCTACAAGTAGAGAGCGCAGCTCTTTAAATAAGCTGCCCATTACGAGCAATACGCTTAATACGATGACCCCAAAAATGGTAGCAATAATGATTTGCTTGCCAATGTAGCGATCCATAACGCGTAACATGTGAAATATTTTGATCCTATTTCTAAACAGTGTCGAGTGTGGACTGATGTATAGATGATAAAATATGAAGGTGAATCAGCTGGACGTTTTCTGATACTGCTGAAATAGTTAATTTTGAGAAAGAAATATTTCTTAAGAGTTGATTATGTCTTGCATTACTCTCGGTAGATAAAGACGCTGACGAGAGTAATGAAATCAATACGAATAGAGTCTGTTACTAAAAAATATGGCAATGTAACTTCTCTCGACCAGGTGAGCCTGACCGTTGAAGGTGGTGAACTGTTTTTTTTAGTAGGGGCAAGTGGTTGTGGTAAGACAACACTGTTACGTAGTATCGCAGGTTTAGAGCCTTTGAATGGGGGAAAGATATTTTTTGGTAATTTAGATGTTACAAAGGCAGCGGCACATGATCGTGAAGCGGCTATGGTTTTTCAGAATTACGCTCTCTGGCCACATATGACTGTGGCGGAAAATATAGCCTTTGGCTTAGAGGAGAGAAAGGTGAAATTGGATCGTATTATTGAACGTGTTGGTGAAGTTTTGAAAATGGTTCGTCTTGAGGGACTGGAGGACCGGGCTATCGATGAGCTGTCTGGTGGGCAGCAGCAGAGGGTCGCCTTAGCTAGGGCTCTGATTGTGAAGCCGACTTGTCTTTTGTTAGATGAGCCGTTGTCGAATTTGGATAACATTTTACGTTTGGAAATGCGTGCTGAGATTCGGCGGATCGTGAAGGAAAATAAGCTGACTGCGATCTATGTGACTCATGATCAAGACGAAGCTTTGTCTATGGCAGATCGTATCGCTGTGATCGATGAGGGTAAAGTTCAGCAGGTAGGCACTCCAGCCGAGATTTATAGAACGCCAGCGACCCAGCATGTGGCTATGTTTATGGGCGAAACAAATATTGTGAAAGCCCGTGTGAATAAGCCATTTGATGACGATGGGTTTCTAAGTGTTCGGGTGTCTGCGGACTCTGAGCAATTCTCTGGGCAGGTTACGCTTGGGTCATGGCGTCCAGAAGTGGGAACAGAAATTTTAATCTCAATACGGCCCGAGGCATTTTACATTGATAACACAGGAGTCCCTATCAATAGGGTGTGGGGTGAAATTAAGAGTATCACTTACCTAGGGAGCAAGGTGCAATATGAGGTGTTAGATAAGCATGGCCAGCTCTGGAAGGTTTCTGAGCAAAACCCCCACGAGTTTAGAAAAGTGGGGGACTATATTCGTTTAAAAGCGGAGCAGATCGATGTGAATATATTAAAGCCGTAGAGTGGGATGAAGAAAATAAAGTTAAATGCTAAATGGGCGTTTGTCAGCGCGCTGATTGTGTGTGTGATGGTCCCTATTGTGCTTAATAATATAGAGCGTAGGGCTAGAGTGGATGATTCTAGTGCTGATGTTACCCTGAATATCATTACTTCGCATAATGAAACGATACGGATAGAGCTTGGCGAAGCTTTTCAAGAATGGTGGAAAGAAGAGACAGGTGAGACCGTCTATGTGAATTGGTTAATTTCTGGTGGAACCTCAGAAGCTCGTAGGGCTTTGGATAGTAAGTTTTCGGTTGCTCAGAATAGGGGTGAAGAGGGTATTGGCGTCGATGTTTTATTTGGCGGTGGTGATTTTGAATTTCGTTCGCATGCAGAGCAGGGGCACCTTGATAAGCTAGATGTTTTTAGTGATCATTCAGAGTGGTTTCAGGATGATGTTATCCCAGCATCATTTACTGGTGAGACATACTATGATGCTGAACAGCGTTGGACGGGTGTGTGCCTTTCTCGATTTGGTATATGTTATAATGTAGATGTATTAAAGAGGTTGGGTATGGAGCCTCCTTGTAAGTGGGAAGATTTAGCAGACCCAAAATACTTCGGGAAGCTTGCCTTAGCAGACCCGTCTAAGAGTGGATCAGTAGCGCGCGCTTTTGAGATGATTTTTCAGCAGCAGATTCAGAAGAGTAAAGGGGAGCTAAAGCAGGAAGCTGGAGAAACAGAGTTTGAGTATGAGATGCGCGCGCGCAGAGAGGGTTGGGATAAAGGGCTGTTTATTATTCAGCGTATTTGCGCGAATGCTCGCTACTTTACGGACTCCTCTGCGAAGGTTCCCTATGATGTCGCACAGGGAGATGCGGCTGCGGGCATGTGCATTGATTTTTATGGCTTGGCTTATGAAGAAAAGCTCAAAAAAGCAGATGGGAACTCTCGTATGCAGTGGTCATGGCCTGAAGGTGGGACTTCAGTAAGTGCCGATCCTGTAGCTGTATTTAAAGGTGCCCCCCAGCGGGAAACGGCACAAGGCTTCGTGAAATTTCTTATGTCTAAGCAGGGGCAAGTATTATGGAATATGAAGCCAAATGTAGCCGGCGGGACAAAGTATAGAGCCTTACGTAGAATGCCTATCAGAAAAGATGTGTATATAGATGAGTATATGAAGGGCTTTACAGATCCCATTAGCCCATATGAAAAAATATCTGACGGTGAAGGTTTTGAATACCAAGCTGAGCTAACGGGGGGAGGGTTCTACTCTATTCAGTTTGTCATTAGAGTATTATGTATTGATCTGCATGAGGAGTTGAGAGCGGCATGGTCAGCAATGATAGAAGCTGACGTGCCAGAGCGGGCGGAGTTAATATTTTCAGATACAGCACCAGTTTCATATCAAAACACAATGGGACATATCCGAGGTAAAATAAGCCAAGGTAGTAAAATAGGAGTCACAAATATGGCGAGGCACCTCAATAAATACTTTAGGAAAAACTACGCGAAGGCAGCAGCGATCTCAAAAGAGGAACTTGGTAAACGATGAATAAAACAGTAGCATACATAATCACAACAATTGTTGTGCTAATCTTTGCAGTGTTCTTTTTATACCCTGTGGGGTTAACATTAGTTTCTGCCTGCATAAGTGAAAGTGGCGGTTTCACTTTAGACTATTTCGTAGCTGTTTTTCGTAATCCTATTTACCGAGAGGGACTGTGGAATTCTCTCCTTATGGGAATATTTAGCACCTTGGCGGCATTGGTGATAGCCTTTCCTCTGGCGATTATTTCGCATCGTTATATTTTTCCAGGTAAGAAGCTGTTGGGTATCTTAGTATTAGCACCTTTAGTTTTACCACCATTTGTAGGAGCTGTAGGTATTAAGCAGGTGATGGGCGTTTCTGGCTCACTGAATGCTTTCTTAATGCAGGTTGGTTTGATGGATCCAGTCAGCCCGATGGATTGGTTAGGTGAAGGTCGCTTTCTCGGTGTTGTGATTATGAATGCGCTGCACCTTTATCCTATTCTACTCATGAGTATAGCAGCTACCTTGTCTCGCTTAGATCCTAGCATGGAGCAGGCTGCTCAAAATCTAGGTTGCAGTCCATGGAGAAGGTTTAGGCGGATCACGCTGCCTCTCTGTGTCCCCGGTATATTTGCTGGTGCATCTATCGTCTTTGTATGGTCGTTTACCGAGCTTGGAGTGCCACTAGTATTTGATTATTCGAGGGTGGCGTCTGTTCAGGCATACGATGGGATTAAGGACCTAAACCAGAACCCTCTACCGTATGCTTTGATAGGTGTGATGCTTATTATCTCGTCAATTGTATTTATTTGTTCACGGTTTATTAGCCGGAAGACAGGGGTGAAAGGAACCCCTAGGCCTAGCGGTAAAATTTTCCGTTATCAGTTATTCGGATGGAAGGCTTGGGCGGTTTCTAGCAGCTTCGCAGCAGTGTTTTGTATCGCCTGTATTCCTCACATAAGTGTAATTTTCTTATCTATTCAGGGTGACTGGTATAGTTCGATATTTCCTGAGTCATTTACTACCGCTCATTATAAGGAGGCTTTAGGTCACCCTACCGTTGTTCCTTCTATACAGAATAGCTTACTCTACTCAGCGGGTTCTACCGTTATTGATATGATACTGGGAACAGCTATTGCATGGGTGATTGTTAGGAGTTCTATTAAGGGGCGTGCTGTATTAGATACCTTGATGATGCTACCTCTGGCTGTGCCTGGTATCGTGTTAGCATTCGGTTATCTAGCTGTTACTGAGCCTGGACAGCCCTTGCATTTCTTAGTTGGAGAAATGGGGAGTCCTTTGTTTATATTGATTATTGTGTATGCCATGAGGCGGCTTCCTTATGTCGTGCGCGCAGCGGTGTCAGGCTTGCAGCAGAGTAATGTTTCTCTTGAAGAAGCCGCGCAGACATTGGGTGTGAAGCCAGCACGAGTTATCAGAAAAATAGCGCTTCCTCTACTGGGTGCTAATCTTGTGGCAGGTGGTATCCTTGCTTTTGCTTTTGCTATGCTAGAGGTTTCGGATAGTTTGATCCTTGCTCAACAGATGCAGCATTACCCTATTACAAAAGCGATTTATAGTCTCTTGAGCACCCTCGGTAATGGATATCAGTTAGCTTCAGCGTTAGGTGTCTGGTCGATGATCTTTTTAGGATTAGCTATAGCAGGCGTATTTGTTATTTTAGGTAAGAAAGGAGGAGGGATATTTAAAGCTTAGAGGCTTTTAATTCTTTTTAGTAAATAGATGATGATTAAATTTAATATATTGCTCGCAGCCGTTCTGTTTTGTTTTTCTTATGCCAATGCTCAGGAGCTAACGGATGAGGAACTATACCTTTTAGCCGATTCTGCGGCAGCTGAGGTGAATATTGAAAAAGATGAACTCATAGCACAGGCGGATAGAGAGAATGATAGTGTTACCTCTAGTTTAGCACAGGTCGCTACAGTGGCAGTAGTTCTTTTAGTTATTCAGTTGTGTATGGTCTACTGGGTATTTAAATCATCTCGCAATACAGGTTTACCCACTGCACAGACAGCTTTGTGGGTCTTTTTAGTGATATTGTTTAGTGCTTTAGCTACGGTCGTTTATTTCTTTTATCTGCGAAGCTACCAGAGAGCTGCAAAATGAGGTTAGGTGAAAAAATAGAGTTTGGTGAATAAACAAAGATCAGATAAGGTCAAAACAGGTATGATATCGGCTATAAAAACTATCCTTTCTGCGTCCATTGCAATCTCAGGGTTACTTATGTTTTCAAATGTATCCATGGCAGAGCCAGCATGGAAAAAAACGATTAAGCCGTTTACAGCTGGTAGTCAGCCACAGTTAAAGAAGCAGAAGCTTCAGTATAGCTTGAGCTGGAATGGTAAGTTGAATTCAGGTTATGTGGTGATGATTTTTGATAAGGAGGACCCTCGATATAAAAACCTTTATTTAGCACAGGCTTATGGCCGCTCTAGTGGTGTCGCTGGGAAGCTTTTCCCGTTCAAATTCTCGTATACTTCTTTTATGAAAAAGAAGAGCTATCAACCACTTATCTTTGCCTCAGATGAGACTGACGCTGAGGAGAATGTGATCATTAAAAACACCTATAAATCATCTAAGGTGAGCCACTCTCGTATTCAAACAGCTAAAAAAGGAGGCAAGGTGAAGAAGCGTGAGAAGACATTTATACAGCAAAATGCGCATGACCCTCTATCAGCAATGCTCTACATACGAGGTCGTGAGCTTAATAATGGCGATGTGATTAATGTCTGTTTGTTCCCGTTCAGATCAGCTCAGTATGCTAAAGTTACAGTTCTAGGGCGAGAGAAGCATAATGGATATAACTGCATCAAACTTGATCTAAAAATTCAGAATATCGATCTAGAGACGCATAAACTTAAAAAGTATAAAAAGCTCAAGAAAGCTACTATGTGGATAACAGATGACGCGGATAGAATCCTCGTAGAGCTGCGTTCAAAAGTCTTTATAGGTGACGTCAGAACGACCTTGGTTAAGCGGAACTAGAAGGAGCTACTGTGCTTTACTGGGAACGTATTATTGATAAATAGTTATGGATTCTCTGACGCAAGGAGCATTAGGAGCCTTATGTGGCGAAGTTACATTGCGTAAGCAGTTAGGCTGGAAGGGTTTTGCTTGGGGCATTTTTTTTGGCACCTTGCCTGATTTAGATATTCTACTTTATCCTCTATTAGATCCTATCCAGCGGCTGTCATGGCATAGAGGGCTATCTCATTCGATATCAGCAATACTTCTAGGTTCATGGCTTTTTGGCTGGTTGTTAGCAAAGATTCATAAGGAAAGAGGCGTTACTCAGAAACAAGCTACGTGGTTTGTTTTTTTGACATGGTTTACTCATGTAATCATCGACGGGTTTACGACATATGGGACTCAAATATTCGAGCCGTTTAGTGATTATCGGTTTTCATCGAATAATATGTCGATCATTGATCTAACATTTACATTGCCGATGTTGTTCGGTGTTCTGTTGGTTCTATTTTTTAAGAAAGATTCAAAGCGTAGAACTTACTTAGGTAGAGCCGTTATACTATGGCTTTGCTTGTATACCTCTGCGAGTTTACTGATCAAAAATCAAGCCGAACACTATTTTACAAAACACTTGGATCAAGAAGGGCTTAAGATTCAACGAATGATGGTAGCACCGACCCTGTCTAATATTTTTCTCTGGAGGATGTTAGCTGAGTCTGATGGCGAGTATCACGTGGCTTACTGGTCAATATGGGATAAGCCAGATCGTGATTTTGCGATAAGCTCGATCAGGAAAAATCATCAGCTATTAGAGCATTTCGAGCCATCACCAGCAGTCGATAAATTAAAGTGGTTTGCTGTGAATTATTATGCGGTGGTTCCAGACCCAGATGATGATCAATGTGTATTTCTGATAGATATGCGTTTCTCTGAACTTCACCAGCCAGAGACAAAGGTTCCGGTCTTTGTTTGGCAGCTATCGCGTGAGGCAGAGGGAGTAACCTTTAAACAGGCGTCATTCCGGGGGAGAGCGGATGCGAAAGTGGCGTTGTCATATCTGTGGGTCAGAATGAACGGTGGAGCGCCAGAGTGGATGTCTTCTGACTTTCCTTTCGATTCCCAAAAGAGTCCCAAAAAATAAGCGCTGGTTACTTTTCAATAACCAACGCCTTATAATAAAATTTCGTAATAGAGATTATTCCATCTCTTTCTTTTCGAGTGACTGGTTAAGGTTACTTAAAAAGCCATCAACACTCGGGTAGAGGGAAGCTAAAAATCGTGAAAACTCTGCACCGTTATAGTCGAGTAGGATAACAGTTGGAACACCCTCTACCTTATATTCACCTAACACTTTAGAGTTTTTCTTATAAAGAGCTTTGTCCTTTTTAGGAATGTCAATTTTCACGAGAACAAATTTTTCAGATGCTTTACTGGTAAACTCTTTCTTAGAGAATACTTTATCGTGCATCATGATACACGGTGGGCACCAGTCGGAGCCTGTAAATTCGACTAGGACAGATTTTTTCTCAGCTTTTGCTTTTGCTACACCTGAGTTAATGTCGGTAAGCCAGCCATCAGCAGCAACGGAAAATTGGGTTAACAGGGCGAAAAATGTAAGGGACGCGAATATGTTTTTAACTGCTTTCATCACACATAAGACTACTAAATCCTGACAAATATTCCAAAAATATAGAATATTTTTTTACACGTGGTAGATAAGGCTATGAAGAAACTCATTGTTGCCACGGGAAACACCCATAAGACTGAAGAGATTGGTGCTATTTTGGGTGCTGAATATGAAGTAAGTGACCTGAGCCTGTATCCTGGTTTACCGTCTGTTGAGGAAACGGGGACGACCTTTTTAGAAAATGCGACGCTGAAGGCAGTTCAGATCAGTGAACAAGTTGAGGGCATTGTCTTGTCAGATGACTCTGGCCTAGAGGTGGATTCTCTTGATGGAGCACCTGGAGTATACTCATCTCGTTATGCTGGTGAGGACGGTAACGATGCCGCTAATAATTCAAAATTACTGACTGAGCTTCAGGGAGTAAAAGATCGAACGGCTCGGTTCCGCTGTGTGATGGTGCTGGCAAAAGCAGGTGAACGTTTGGCTTACTTTGATGGAGCTGTTGAGGGGCGTATTATTGATCGTAAAAAAGGGTGTGGAGGTTTTGGCTATGATCCACTTTTTATGCCAGAAGGTTATGATCAGAGCTTTGCTGAACTTGGTGAAGCTATTAAAAACAGCATGAGTCACAGGGCTCGTGCAATGGTGCCTGTGAAGAAGTGGCTTGAGTCTCAATAATATTCATAAGAAAAGTCGATGTCCTGTTGCGGTTCCGATAAACCTTCACCCGAACCAGAAAAGCCGGATGAAGGTGGAGGCTGCTGTTCTAGTGGCAAAGGTAGTTTTGACTGGTTATTGTGGGGATCATTATTCGTTGTCGGGCTAGGCTATACGGCGCACCTTTTTTTAGATGAGCTGATACCATCTATACAGCTCG
>CAYNLE010000051.1:0-7830 GCA_964397975.1 uncultured Verrucomicrobiales bacterium
ATATTCTAATCCCATTAATTCACTCTGACATTCTATGTAGATAGAGAAAAAATGTATTTTTTTACATTTCATGATTGCAAATCTGCTCAGTCGGTCATACTGAATCCCCGCCCTCGGCAAACTTGGTCAAACAAGTTTACCACCAAGGCAGAAAACAGATCAAAGACCTATAGTGTAATGGTAACACCCCGGATTTTGATTCCGTTATTCCAGGTTCGAGTCCTGGTAGGTCTATTTTCTGAATTTATTAACCCACAGCTTTCATTAGCTACGTGGGTTTTTTATTTTTTAAGGGGGATGACTTTAGCCAGCAGCTACGTAAGCTTTAAAAATGGGCAAAAAAATACCGTCAGGAACTGCGGCAATAACGGACAAACTGTGGCTGCTTCCTTTCGAACCTGACCAATTTCATCTGCCGACATTCCACAGTCCTGACAGCAGGGCTTTGATAGTATGTTCATCAGAGATTGCAAGAAGGATTATCTTCTCTTGGCAAACTTTTTCAACTAGCCCGCTAGCTTTCGCTTGCTAGTATATTACTCATACCTGTTTATATAAACTGATGCTGAGTGACACACCATACGAGCCACCCCAAGCTGACCCTGAAACTCCGTTCGAAGACTCAACGCCAGTTTCAGTTTCGGATGTCCTTGTAGAACACTTACGTAAAACCCGACCGTGGGTAAAGTTCTGTAGCATCGTAGGTATCGTCATGTCTTTTTTCTTATTAATCATAGCTCTACTGACATTACTTTATACACCTCAGATCATCGCTGAAACCCAAGTGTATTTACTATCCGGCTTTTATTTCACTCTAGCCGCTCTATTTGTCATCCCTTCCATTAAATTATCCCATTATGAAAAGGCGATCACTCGGCTTCTGATCACTAAAAGTGGTGAAGATATAGAAATAGCTATCGCTCATCAGATGATTTTCTGGAAACAGGTAGCTCTGATGATTTTTCTGATATTTATCATCTACCTAATTACCGTCACGTTCTCGACTATCACACTGATTCAGCAATGATCTCATTTTATCAATAGATCATACATGCTTGGCTTGCGTTTTTCTACTCATCCAGCTAGACCGATGTCATGACTGATTCACCTGTGCGCACTCGTTTTGCCCCATCACCCACCGGTTACCTTCATGTCGGTGGTGCACGAACAGCCTTATTCAACTGGCTATTAGCTCGTAAGTCTGGAGGTTCTTTTGTCTTACGTGTGGAGGACACAGACGAAGCTAGAAATACAGATGAGGCCAAGCAGGCTATCTTTTCAGGTATGCAGTGGCTAGGGCTTGACTGGGATGAAGGTCCTCAGGCAGATGGCTCTACATCAGGTGAATACGGCCCTTATTTTCAGAGTCAACGAAATGATATTTACGATAAGTGGTTTGAAAAACTGAAGCAAGAAGGCCGCGTCTATGAAGATGATGGGGCGTGGAGATTTAAATTCGCTCGTAAGTTATTTACGATGCAGGATCTCATCTGTGGTGAAGTAAGTATCGACTACACGAATGAGTCCAACACTCCTGACATGGTTGTTAAGCGCTCAGATGGCAGTTATGTCTTCCACTTTGTCAATGTAGTCGATGACATAGAGATGAAAATCACACACGTTATACGTGGTGAGGACCACCTTATGAATACGCCTAAGCACCTTCAGCTTATCGAGGCGCTTGGAGCTAAAGCTCCTCAGTATGGCCACATCCCTCTGATCCTCAATATGGACGGGTCTAAGATGAGCAAGCGCGATACGGGCGCGGCACTTGGCGAATATAGCGAGAAGGGCTATACCTCAGAGGCTGTATTTAACTTTCTAACACTACTTGGCTGGTCACCGAAGGATGAGTCAGAGATCATGCCGGTATCAGAAATTATAGAAAGATTCTCTCTAGATGGTGTGAACCGTTCTCCTGCTAAATTTGACTCAGAAAAGTGCTCTTGGATTAACCAACAGCATTTAATGCAACTTCAACCCGAGGAGTTTGCTAAAGCGGCCCTCCCCTACGTGAAGAAAGCAGGTATTGAGCCTGATGAAAACTACAATGCCATCACTGCCTCCCTCCAAGAAAAAGTAAGGCTACTCAGTGAAGTTCCTGACGCGATGTCCTTCTTCATCACCCTTGAGTTTCCATACGATCCAGCAGCAGTTGAAAAAGTAGTGAAAAATGATCAAGCTAAAAACTTACTGACAAACCTAAGTGAGGCTCTATCAGAGCTATCAGACTGGTCAGAAGCTAAGTCTACGATAGGAGCTACGGCTAAAGCGAATGGTGCGAAACCTGGCCAGCTTATGTTCCCAACTCGCGTAGCCCTCAGTGGACAAGCTGGTGGTCCAGACTTAGGTGCTATCTTAGAGATCCTAGGACAAAAAGAATCTGTGCGTAGAATACAACGAACTATCAACATTCTTTAAAATGAAGGAAGTATATAGATTATCAGACTTAGATAGTAGAGAAATACTGGATCAGGGTGCCCATAAGCCAGCTAAGATAGCCGTTATAGGGAATCCGGTAGCTCACTCAGCATCACCAGTAATGCACCAGGCGGCACTGGATAAAGCTGATATTAATGCACGTTACATTCGTCTTCAGTTAGAGCAAGACGAACTACAGTCTGCTATTTTAAAGTTAAAAAAACTCGGCTTCATTGGCTGTAATGTAACCGTGCCTCACAAGCTGAATATCATCCCTCAGTGTGATAAGCTTACCAAAGATGCTTCAGCACTAAATGCGGTTAACACCATCATATTGGGCGAACAGATAGTAGGGCACAATACAGATACTGGCGGCTTTATTAACTCCATCAAAGAAGAGTTTAATATTGAAATTAAAGAACTTAAAATCCTCATTGTTGGTGTTGGTGGTGGTGCAGGCAGAGCGATTGCGACTCAGTGCGCTCGCCTCGGCTGTAAAAAACTATGGCTCGTCAATAGAACATTAAATAAAGCTCAAGAGTTAGCTCAAAAGCTCGAAGAAACTTACTCTTTCCCTGCTCTCGCACTAGAACCTACTTCACTAGATGTAGCACAAGCTATACAAGAAGCCGACCTCGTCATCAACGCTACATCACTCGGGCTTAAAGGATCAGATCCACTGCCTTTACTAGAAGAACATTTATCTCTACTGGGTAAGAACCAATATGTCTATGATATGATATACAAGCCTAGTGAAACACCTCTACTTAAAAAAGCTAGAGAACAAGGCTCTAAAACGAGTAATGGCTTAACGATGCTGCTCCATCAAGGTGTGTTATCATACCAACGCTGGTTCGAAGGTTCATATCCACTAGAGCCGATGAGAAAAGGCTTACTCTCCACTCTCTAATCCAGAAGCTGTTTCTTCTACAGAGGTAGAAACACCGCGCCAATGGGTCGCTAGTATATCCAGCAACTCAATCGAGGGCTGATTCTTCTCGTCATAATCTAACCGAAGTTTCAGATTCACCCTAGCGTAACCAGCAGGGTCAGTAAAACTGTGCTCTTCACTGTTATCAACCTCTTGTGATAATTGGTTCAAAATACTGGTATGAGGACCTGACAGAGGCAACAGTATACGCTGGGCTCCTCTACCACTTATCTTCTTATTTACATTCGCAGAAGGTGGGTAAACTTGAAATGTTAGATACTCCTCTTCGAACTCACTCTCAAAGTTAAATTTCTTAATATAAAGCCTAAACTCACCTTCTATAGCTTCCTCAGTATTTACAAAACGAAACCATGACATGCTACTATACCGAACATATGACTCCCAGTCTAGCTTCCACTCTCCATCTTCTTTTATAAAAGCGATCTCTTTTAAATCTCCTGAGTCATCCGTGAAAACTATATCCACAAGGCTATGATCATTTATTTCATTATAAATAGATGATTTCACAGCCTCCACAGTTATAGAACCTATTAGTGTAGGATTGGCTGCATAATACTTTTCCATTTTATACGCCAACCTAGAGCCTTGGTATACATGCAATGTCTTATCCACCGTTTCCTTTGCTGACACAAAGGATTTAAGAACTTCTAGACACTCAGGCAGCGCTTCTTTCAGCTTCTTTTTATTATACGCATCAATAGCTAATTCAGAATCACTCGTATCTTCTTCTGTTATATTAGCTGAGACATTCTGATCACCACCTTTAAAAAAGAACAAAGCACCACACCCAAGTAATATTATAAAGGCTATAACAGCTAACGAAAAAGTGGGGTTGCGAGGTTTACTCTTTTTACTACGAGACCTACCTGTATAAGCACTAGGCTCTTTACTCCTCTTGTGGACTTTCTTAGGTGCTGTTTTATATCTAGCTCCTGATGCAGCAATCCCACCTTCAGCTGCCGTATCTTTACACTTTGTACAATTCAGCCTCGAAGATCCACCTACAGCAGAATAATAGATCGAGTGACATGAACGGCAATAATAGTAACCTTTAATATATTTACCTGCTGACATCGTTACTTTGTATTATTCAGAACTGATCCAATCTTTATGCACCAGACTATTAATCTCAAACTGAGATGGCATCCCTTTGTAGCGAACCCTTTTGATCCTTAGCGTGACACGTTGATTCCTTTTCAGATCAACTACAAAACGGCCATGATCTAACAGTCTTTTTAGTTCTTCGTCTAATTGAGAGCCTCTTTCTACATAAGCCCATACTTGATCCAGCCTATTACTATCAGTTAATCTATAAACTGAGTGGTCTCGATCATTGTAAGGGTCTATGTAAAACTCTTCTTTACGGCTAATATAACACCGTATTAATGAGTCCTCTATTGGATAATCATTCTGTAGTGACTTTTCTATAGAAATATCAGAGGCCGCTACAGTGGCCTTCCATTCTAACTTTAGTTTATCACCAACACGAACAAAGTAAGCTCGAAACGGAGTATAAGCCTCATCTCTACAGTCGAATGTTAAATAAGGTGTATTATCATCTAGATAGGCTAACTTAAACATATATTCATTTTCCTCATCTAATCTAGGTTGAGGCACATGCTTCATATTCTTATACCATAAAAGATAGGAGTCCGGTTCATCTACAAGTTCGCTCTTACTTTTTTTATCTAAATCAGAAAAAACGTGGCTTAGAATCTCTACTGCCTGGCTCCTGTGTAAAATCATATTTTCATGAAACCAGCGCTCTTTTTCTAACTGCACTGCTAACTCTTTCGAGTTTGGTTTTTTAGTATCATCTCGCCCGGCCTTATTCTGATCTATGCTATCGCCACCACTCAGCATACGAATAATCAAAACACTCACTAATAATACCGCCACTAAAATAGCAGCTATCACAAAAACCCACTTACCATGAGAGCTAGCTCCGCCCCATTTAGCTTCCGGCGCATTTCGATTTATTACCTTTTGAGAAGCTCCACCAAACTCTATCTGCTGAGCTCCATGTTTCTTTTCATTACGGCGTAACAGAACACGCTCAGCACCCTCTTGATCCACAGCCTGCTGATCACTCTGCTCTGAAGACATCTTATTCTTAATAACTTCAGATAATACAGCTAAGAAAGACGCTTCCTCCTTAGTTTGGTTCGGTGTATTATTTTTGTGCTCTTCTTTACTCACGATCTATAGACTTATTGTACTATCTATATGAGACGACACTCGCTGTGAGCTAATGATGCAAGTAAAAATAGTTATTTTCGACCACTAAGATACCGACCCCGGTCATACTACTCAGCTTGATGTCTCCTGCGGCCTTTACGCTTCAGACCAATCTCCTCCTCAGTCAACGAACCGTTTTCATCAAGATCTACACGGTCAAACATCATGATAATCTTACTTTCTGAAAGCTTATTCATCATAGGAATTTCACTATATTCCTCGAAACTTATTCCACCGTCCTTGTCTTTATCAAGTTCCTTAAAGCTCAACTTTTTTCCAAAAATATTTACATCAGCCCCTTTAATCTCGTTAAGATCCAGTAAGCGGTCTCTATTGCTGTCAATATGATCAAATAAATGCCTCTCACCTCTTCTCTTACGGTGCATTAGCTTATTAGCGCTGATAAACTCATCAAATGAAATATCATCGCTTTTATCTGTATCTATAGCTGCAAAGTTTTTTAGTAAAACCGACTTCCAGATAGGCAGCGGTGGCTTAACTTCATTTAAACTAAGCTGACCATCATTATCACGATCTAAAAAATTATACAGCTTACCAATCTCCTCTGGCTTCAAATGAACCATACGTTTAAGCTTAGAAAATTCTCCAAGGCTTAACGCTAAATCATTATTAACATCGGCCTCAGAAAAGACGCGATCATGTTTGGCCAAACGCTTAGAATGCCCCCGCCCCATCATGCGGTCATGTTTCCGCCTCGGTATTTCGTTCTCAAACTCTGCATCCAAATCATCAGAATGTTGCCCGTAAGATACCGTGGACATCGACAATATATAAAGTGCAGAAATATATAAAAATTTGAACATTAAATTAGATTTAAGGGTTTATACCCATTTATAAATCATCGCTAAGCTCCCGATACATAGGTATGTATGTATGCTTAATAACACACCAAATTAAAGAAAGTTGTCTTTTATTCTACTTTTTTATTTTGTCTATTTGGTCTTTTCAAGATAACTCAATGACAGAGATGCACATTAGCGATATTTTACAGCCAAACAAACCAAGTTTTTCTTTTGAGTTTTTTCCACCCAAAAGTAAACAGGCGGCTGATAAGCTATATGAAACTATACAGCAGCTATCCTCTTTAAACCCTTCTTTTGTAAGTGTTACCTACGGTGCAGGAGGCTCCACCAGAGACCTCACTCATGATCTAGTAGTCCGTATCAAGGAGACTACATCTACACCACCTATACCTCATTTAACATGCGTCAAACATTCTGAAGAGGAAATACAAGCGACTCTAGAACGCTACGCCAAGGTTGGGATTAATAATATCTTAGCTCTTAGAGGCGACCCTCCTCAGCAAGAATCTCAGTATAACCGAGCAGATGATGCTTTCCCCTATGCTGCTGATCTTGTTCGTTTTATCAAAGCATTTAATACATCAGGAAAACACCCTAATGAAAAAGGCTTTGGCATTGGTGTAGCGGCATTCCCTGAAGGACACCCTGACACGCCTAACCGCCTGAAAGAAATGGATTATCTAAAGGAAAAAGTAGATGCAGGTGCTGACTATATCTGCACCCAGCTCTTTTTCGATAATCACGACTTTTTAGATTTCCGAGATCGCTGCGAGCTAAACGGCATTAATATCCCGATCATCGCAGGTATCATGCCTATCACCTCTAAAAAAGGGATTCAACGCATGGCCGAACTAGCTGCTGGAGCACGTTTCCCGGCTAAACTCATTCGCGCACTTAATCGCGCTGGCGATAATGAAGAAGCTGTGGAAAGAGTCGGTATTCAACATGCTGCTGAACAGTGCTCTGGTTTACTAGACGCGGGAATCGCCGGGATACACTTTTACACTCTTAATCAGAGTAAAGCTACACAGGAAGTCTATGCCTCACTTGGTTACGGCAGCTAAAAAAGGCAACTAAAGAAATAACAAACACACTGCTGATCAGCTTATCTATCAGTAAGTGAATAAAGTTTATCAGCTGTTTTTTGAGTAAGGGTATTGAATTTTCCGCTAAGAGGAACCTCCACCCATGTCCAGTCTACCGATGCATCATGAGGGTAAGCTTTCTTTAATCTATCTTTATTAAGAAAAGCTGGAGCTTTCACCCCCATTTGAAGAACTCCCTCGAATCTCGGTATTTCACTTTCCTTGAGAATACTCTGCCTCTGCAGCTTATCGATCTCTTTCGAAACTCTGGCATTCAGATCAGCATCGCCAGTGATCTTAAAACTTGTAT
>CAYNLE010000051.1:7930-14929 GCA_964397975.1 uncultured Verrucomicrobiales bacterium
GTGAAAACAAACACATCGTTTAACGTATCTTTTACCGCCTTGAGATCATCTATCCCTAGTGACAGCCCAATTTCTTCATACGATGAAGGTCTAACTATATAAGATCCAGTAAGGCTAAAAGTTTCTTTGCTGATTAAGTTAATATTCTTAAACTCTCGCTTTTCACCTCGTATAACAAAATTAAAACTCCCGCTATCAAAGTTGATTTTACGGTAGTTATTATAAATATCAATGACACTCAGAGCTTTTACTACTGGTAACTCCCCCTTCAAGCTTAACATATCGCTCTCTGCCACCATAAGGTTCATATCAAGTATAACCCCATCTTTGGTATTTGTAGACCCCGATATTTCACCAGAACCTGTTACTGTCCCTTCTACTAAATCTTCATAATCCTCATTGAGCAAAATATCGATAGGCATGTTCTCAAGAGTAAAATCGCCATTTAACTTCGGCTGACCAGCTACTGAAACACTTGTTTTATATCGAAGCTTACCTTGACCATAATCCAGTTGAGCATCTTCAATAATTACCTTATCAGCTGTGCATCGCACCTTCATATGACGAATTTCCATAGGCTGAAAGTGACCAAACTGAAACGTGCCACCTTCTATATTGATAAGCCATTCGTCATTTTCTCTCCGGAGACTCAATTTTGAATTTTCGATCAAACCTGAATTCTGCTCAGAATAACCCCATCTAATAGTCACATCCTGAGACTCAAACTGATTAAATAATAAAGGCGATTCATTGCTAAACAATTCAGCATAAACTTGTTCCGCCTGTATGTCATCACTATCGCCCGCTTTCAGTGTTACATCAAGTGATGAGCTTTTCACAGACCCTACATTCCACGTATCATTTAATGGAATCAAAGGTGGTTCTGCTAACTCTAGAATTCGGGCACTACATTTGTGAAAAAAGGAATTTTCACCACCCTCGAGTATAACAGATTTAATGGAAACAGCTCCATTCTTTCTTTTAATACCCTTTACCTTTGCCTCATCTGCCTTCAAGGCAATGACCAAAGACTCTTCTGCTTGAGTAAGAAATGAATCACTCTCTACTCGAGTATAAAGATATATAAATACAGCTATAGAAAGAACTAAAGCTACCGCAGCAACTTTAACACCTAAGGCAACGAGCTGTTCAATAAAGCCGCGCCGGCTACCAGAATGAAACAATTGATAAAAAAGACCTTGGCGAACTACCCAAGCATTTATCTGTTGATGAAAAAGTTCTCGTTTTTCCTCAATATCATTCATAGTGGTCAATCAAAATAGATTCGTCGATCCTTAGCCTATAATAGGAATATGGGATACAAACCTAAGTTTACACCCCATTATAAAATATCAATTTCTTATAAAAACGGCATTAACAGCCACAGCCACCACCACAGCAACCTTCTTTCTTTTCGCCCTCTTGCATATCTTCAGCTTCTGGCACACGTCCAAGCTCAAGAGTCATACCTACGTATTTAGTGATGGTCTTTTGAAGTGTGTGAAAGCTCTCCTGAGCGGCCATAAATTCACGGGTTACCTCATTGTCTATTAAAGCCTGGCGAGCTTCTTCGAATTGCTTAATCTCAATATCTGAAAGCGCTACTCCAGCCTGCTGCTTCTGGCCAAGTTCCTCTCCCTGCTCATGCGCAGCCTGATACGCAAGTTTCGCTGGCTCATCACTGAGAAAACGCTCCACCTGCTCCTGAAGTGCTAAAAACTCTGCATCCTGAGAGATAGTATCACATAACTCTCTCGTTTTCGCCATTACATTTGATTCTGTAGCTAACATAGTCATAACTTGCTTATGTCTTATTTTCTTTAAAATAGCAACTATTGTCACACATTAAAAAATAACCAAGAAGCACCTCAATGCTGCAAGGCCATCTTTACAAGAAGATCCTTGATGATTTTGACTCTACTACATCAAGTCGACCTCTCTAAAACAAACAAAAACTGCAGAACGAGTCGTAACGTTCTGCAGTTTATAATATTTAAAACATCCGGTTTAACCGGGGCCTCCTTATTTTTTATTAGGCAATCATCGCCTCGCTTGGAGGAGCGAAGGTGGTGAGAGGTATGCCTTTCACCGCGATTTTGTATTCCTCCATAGTTGGCGTTCTCCCGAGGATTGCGGAGAGCACTACGACTGGAGTTGAAGAAAGGAGCGACTCCCCTTTTTTCCGGTCAGAGTCTTCTACGACACGGCCTTGGAAGAGACGTGTAGAGGTAGCCATAACGGTATCACCTTTTTCTGCCTTTTCCTGATTACCCATACAGAGGTTACAGCCGGGACGTTCAAGATACATCATGTTTTCGTATTCAGTACGGGCAGTGCCTTTAGGTGCATTGTCATCAAATTCGAAACCTGAGTATTTCTGCAGCATATCCCAGTCACCCTCAGCCTTCAGCTCATCAATGATGTTATAGGTAGGAGCGGTGACGACGAGTGGCGCGTTGAACTTCACTTCGCCTTGAACCTCTTCGAGGTTCTTGAGCATTTGGGATACGATTTTAAGGTCCCCTTTGTGCACCATACAGGAGCCTACGAAACCGAGGTCAATTTCCTTGGTGCCTTCGTAGTATGAGAGCTCGCGAATAACGTCGTGAGTATAGCGCTTGGAAACATCATCGTTGTGAACGTCTGGGTCAGCGATCATCGGCTCGTTAATGATGTCGAGATCAACAACCATCTCAGCGTGATACTTCGCGTTCGCATCTGGAGCTAGAGGTAGCGTGTCACCAGAGTTGATCTCTGTAATACGTTTGTTAGCGATGTCGATAAGGCCTTGGAGAACAGCTTTTTTGTTATCCATACCTTTCTCGATCATGATCTGAATACGCGACTTAGCAATCTCAAGCGACTCAATGAGGGTAGCTGGCTGAGAGATACAGATCGAGGCCTTAGCCTTCATTTCAGCAGTCCAGTCGGTAAAGGTGAAGGCTTGGTCTGCAAGGAGCGATCCAAGATGAACCTCAATAATGCGGCCTTGGAAAACATTGTCACCACCGAATTTATCAAGCATTTGCGACTGAGTGGCGTGAACTACGTCGCGGAAATCCATGTGATCTTTAAGCGTGCCTTTGAAGGTAACTTTAACTGACTCAGGGATAGGCATGGAAGCCTCCCCGGTTGCCAGTGCGAGTGCGACAGTGCCGGAGTCGGCCCCGAAAGCGACGCCCTTAGACATACGGGTGTGAGAGTCACCACCAATGATGATCGCTCGATCGTCCACAGTGAGGTCGTTAAGGACCTTATGGATGACGTCGGTCATAGGGTGATATTCACCCTCAGGGTCACGTCCTGTGATGAGGCCGAAGTCGTTCATGAAGCGCATGAGCTTCGGAGTGTTCTCCTGAGCTTTCTTATCCCAGACCGATGCTGTGTGACAGCCAGACTGGTAAGCTCCATCGACAATAGGTGAAATGGTGGTAGCGGCCATCGCCTCTAGCTCCTGCATAGTCATCAGCCCTGTAGTATCCTGTGAGCCTACGATGTTGACTTCGACTCGGAGGTCAGAGCCAGCATGAAGAGTAACTCCAGGAGTTGTGCCTACAGCATTCTTATTAAAGATTTTTTCAACCGCTGTGAGTCCTTGACCTTCGTGTGAGATTTCCTTGGAAGGAGAAAAGACGAGCGGAGCTTCGACACCGAGAGTTTTAGCTGCGAAGGTTTGTAACTTTTTCCCGAAGACGATGGCATAAGAACCACCGGCTTTCATAAATTCCATTTTTTGTGGAGTAAACGACTTCGAGATGTCTTTGAGTTCTTTTCCGTCTTGATAGAGCTTTTTATCCTTGGTGTTAATAGTCAGGATGTTTCCTGTGTCGACTGAGTAGGTTTGCTCGAGGACAGGCTCGCCATCTTCATCGAGAACAGTGTTACCTTCTGCGTCTTTCTTTTTACTCCAGTTCTGAAGATCTAGGCCAATGCCGCCTGTAACGTCAACGGTAGTTAGGAAGATCGGTGAGATTCCGTTTGACCCTGCCACGATAGGAGCAAAGTTAACAAAAGGAACGAACTTACTAGCTTGCTTACCGGTCCATAGCGCGACGTTGTTCACACCAGACATACGGGATGACCCCACACCCATGGTGCCTTTTTCTGCAATGAGCATGACGCTCTTGTCAGGGTGCATTTTTTGGAGAGCTTTGATTTCCTGCTGCGCCTCTGGAGTGATGAGACACTTACCGTGAAGCTCACGGTCTGCACGAGAGTGTGCTTGATTACCAGGAGAGAGAAGGTCTGTGGAAACGTCGCCCACACCAGCGATGTAGGTGACAACTTGAATTTCCTCTTTGACATCAGGGAGTTTAGTAAAAAATTCCGCAGCCGCGTAGCTTTCAAGAAGCTCCTTGGCAACGGTATTACCCGCTTTGTAACCAGCTGCGAGCTGCTCCATGTCTGCATCGTAAAGGAAAACCTGAGTTTTAAGAACCTTTGCTGCTTGTGCTGCAATATCCCGATCATCGCCGAGAGCGAGGTTCAGTAAGACTTCCATAGATTGCCCACCCTTCATGTGAGAGAGAAGCTCGAAAGCAAATTCTTGAGTGATTTCGGCGACACTTTCTTGACCTAAGATGATTTGCTGGAGAAAATTAGCTTTTTCGACCGCAGCAGCAGTAGTGCCAGGAAGCGTATTATAGATGAAGTGTTGGAGCGATCCCTCACGGTGCTCATTGTTAGGGTCTTTGATCTGGCTAATTATTTCCGCAACTAGTTCTCCACTATCGATCGGTTTAGGGTGGAGGTCTTGACCTTTTCGTTCTTCGATTTCGTTTAGATATTCTTGATACAGACTCATAGTAAAAAATGGTTTAAATTATAATCACCCAACTCTCTTTTGAAAGCAGGACGTTAGGACTAGGTATTTGAGGCTACCCCTTATGCATGATAGGTTAGTGTTTACATCACTAATTTGTCAAGAATCCTACTTATACAAAAAACGATGTCTATAATACCACGGACTATAAGTATCATTAAGATGCTGCCTTGCTCATTTCTCTAAAATAAGAAACTATCATCTATGCGTATTTTACTACTCTCCCTTTTTGTTACCTTTAGCTGTTTATCATGCTCTACAGTTTACTACGGAGCGTTAGAAAAGGCTGGGATACACAAACGTGAGATAATGGTATCTCGGGTTAAAAAGGCGCGCGCGAGTGAAAGCAAAGCGAAGGATACGTTTCACTCTGCTCTTGAAGAGTTTAACTCAGTCACCAACTTCAAAGGTGGTAATTTAGAAAAGCGCTACAATAAAGTGAACAAGGCATACCTAAGTTCTCTAAAACAAGCTGGTGAAGTCAAGACGCGTCATGACGATGTCGAAAATGTCTCCAAGGCATTATTCAAAGAGTGGAAAAAGGAAATCAAACAATACGAAAGCGCGGAGCTCAAAGCTGAATCAACACGCCAAATGAATGCAGCTAAATCACGCTATAACACACTCATGGCAGCCATGAGAAAGGCAGAAAAGTCACTCGATCCTGTATTAGCTAAATTCCGTGACCATACACTCTACCTTAAACATAATCTAAACTCGCGTGCTATCGCCTCTCTAGACGGCCAAGTAAGCAGTACCCGCATTAAGGTGAAAACACTCATCCGTGATATGGAGTCAGCCATAGCAGAAGCTGACCGCTTTATCCAACAGCTTGAACAGCCGTAATCAATCACTTAGCTACAGGGAAAGAGCCTATTCCAAAAATCAAAAGGCACACTATATAAATTAATATAGATGCCAAGACTAGGCGCGAGACACATAGTTTTTGAACCCTATAAACCCAAACTATCGATGCTAATTTCGCCTTCAGTTGAAGTAAATGGAACGAAACAAGCTGCCTGATTTTCTAAAAACTGTTCTTTAACGGAATCAAAAGTTTCTGCCGCTCTCTTAGCTCCCATATTAAACAATTCAGGCATGTTTTTCGGGTCACCCAGCCCCCATCGCTCTGCCATCTTAAAGTTAACGTGCCTATAACGTTCTCCTAAGAAAAACTTCATTGGTAAATGAACACCTTGAGATTGAGAAGTCCCCATAACATCGGCTATACGGCTAGCCCAAAACAAAAGTCCTAAATCTGTGCCCGGTGACTTAAAAGCAAAATCCGCCTTACCCGTGCCAACAGAAAGTAAATGAATATTATCAGTAACAATAGAGGCCGAAGGATCTAACTGCTTTTCAAACTGCTGAATTCTAATTGCTTCTGCAACAGCTAACATACTAGGGTCAGAAGCCCATACACCACCGTCAATATAAGTATCACCTCCAATGTTATGATTAGGAAAATAGGTGGGTGCCGCAGTGGTTGCAGTAACGGCATCTACAAGCTTTATGTTTTTATCATGCATCGCTTTAGGTAGGTGCTTTGACCTAAAGACATGAGGTTCACCCTTGGTTAAATTAACAGACGGCATGATAAGCCGAGTGCACATTACACCTCCCAGGGTATCATCTCCAAAGCAATCTTGTAGAGCTAGCTCAAGGGCTGTTGGAGAAAACCGCGCACGAAAAACTGCATCTAAAGCTCTACCAGTGCATTTTCTTGTGAAAAAATTTGCCAGCGGAAACATAATTCGATTCATCCCCTTCGCCTTATAAGGTGCCCTTTCTTCAAAAATAGATGCCCCGTAATTCACATAGAAGTCATGCATTTTTTCTGCAGAATGGCCATTCGCTAAACCTGCTGCAATAATCCCTCCAGTCGAAGTCCCAGCGATCAAGTCAAAACAATCCGCAATCGGCCTGCCTAATTTTTGCTCCAGCTCCATCAGATAGCTCGTTATAAAAGCCCCTCTAATCCCGCCGCCAGCCAATGAAAGTATTTGAAATCTAGACATCCTTTAATTTTAAGAGTGCTTTTTTGTAACCACTTCGGAATCTACCCTCATCTGGCACAGTATATTACTCTACTGTTTGTCTTCCACTCATCCAGTTTTGTCAACTTGTAGGTTACGTGTCACCTCATTAGACTGAACCATCGAAACACGTCAACCCAA
>CAYNLE010000052.1:0-14647 GCA_964397975.1 uncultured Verrucomicrobiales bacterium
CTGCTATAATATGATGGTCTGTGGTGCTGAACTGGGCGATTAACCTTATGCCTATATATCCATTGGCGCCTGTAATCAGAATGTTCATATTTAGTTAGGGTGCGAACTTTATCTATTTAGAAATCAGGTAATTTAGTTTTTATCTGGGTCTTGAGACTGCCCATAAGATTGTATAAGCCGAAGTATGTGCGGTTGAGGTAGAGGGCGTTAGCGTCTCCCCGTGATGTGCTTAGGTCGCTCAGTTCTTTATCGTCTCGTGTTCTTTCTCCGAAGTCTGCTAGTTCTTGAAAATACTTTTCATCAGCGAAATCAAAGTGACCATGGAGGAATGGTCTGGATAGCAGCTCGACGGATTCTTTGAAAACCTGGAGCAGTTTTTGTTTTTCATCCGGTGTATCTGAATCGAGTAGCAGACCTACACTGAACAGTGTTGCTTCGAATTTACTGTCACAGCTGATTACCTCTGGGTTCATGAGAGAAAAGTAATCGCTATAGAATTTATCTGTTAGTGACTTTGTGCATCCGAAGTCTAACACCCATAGTTCGTCATTGTGAACCTTGAAGTTGCCTGGGTGGGGGTCAGCGTGGAAGAGGCGGAGCTCGTGAATCTGATGATGGTAAAAGTCCCATAGTGCCTGTCCTAAAGCTTGCTTTTTCTTAGGGTCAGTATCTGCCTCTGTGTAAGTGTCGAGCTGGACTCCAGGAACCCAATCCATCGTAAGGATGCGGCGGCTGCAATTTTCTGGGTAGAACCCAGGGAAGTTTGTAAGAGGTAGATGTTGGGATTTTTTTATGAGTTCCAGTGATCGTTCTAGCTCAAGACAGTAGTCGGTTTCTTCTAGCAGTTTTTCCTCTACCTCTTTCATGTATGGTTCTAGTGATTTAGAATCTAACTGAAATAGTCTCATGGCGAGAGGTTTAACGATGGCGAGGTCTGACCTGACGCTATCTGCGACGCCGGGGTATTGTATTTTTACAGCGTAGTCTTTCCCGTCTAGATTTGCTTTGTGAACCTGACCGATGGATGCTCCTGATGCGGCTTTCTGGGTAAAGGTGTCAAAGATATCGGTTGGTTTTTTCCCCAGTTCTTTAATGAATGTTTTCACTACTAGAGGGTAGGTGAGAGGCGGCGCGGAGTATTGAGCCTGAGAGAATTCAGTCACATACTGCTTAGGAATTAGGTTTTGATCCATACTAAGCATCTGGGCGAGTTTCAGTGGGCCGCCTTTTAGTTGGCTGAAGGCACTGTAGGTTTGTTTAGCCGTAGCCGCGTGAAAATTAGTTTTGTCATCGTTGCCGGTGATTGATTTCTTAGCCTGATATTTGATATAATTAACCCCTACTTGGACGCCTGCTTGAGCTAGCTTGGCGGCGCGCCCAATTTTATGTTTGGGTATAGAGGTTTGTTCTTTCACAGTGATTCAGTTTATATGTGTTAGGTTGTTATGCGGCGTAGAAGGAAGCGCCCTAGGTCAATGGCCGAGTCAAGAGCTCCGTTTTGCGCAGCGTCAGCTCCTAGTCGAATAGTTTTTTCGATCAATGCATCGGTGTCCTGAAACTCGGGTGAGTTGTCTTTACGGTGAAACTCGATGATGCCGCGTAGTTGCTCGAAGATAATGTTAGGGTAGAGATCAGATACCTTTTTCCTATCTGCTATAGACCCATCGGCGATACCTTGATTGATAAGCTCTTTAGCGAACTCTGTGAATTTTGATTTCATCCCTTTGAGCGTTGAGCAGCCTTGTGGGAAATAAGGGAAGAATTTAACGAGCCTTGATCGGTGATTCTGTATATGAACAAAAAATGTAAAAAAGAAGGCTGAGAACTTATCCTCAGTGCTGTAACTGAGGTAGTCTTCATCTGCTTGGAGCACCTGAATAGTTTCTGTGACGAGCCTTTCCCAGTAGATGGACTCTAGATGGTCAAAGTTAGCAGCGATGGTGTAGAATGTTTGTTCGCTGACTTTTGCGTATTCAGTGAATGCAAAAACACTTTTGGGGCGTTCTCCTTCGGTAAGTAGGTAATACCAGTAGGTGTCTTCTAGAGACTTAGATCGGGTTGAGTGATCAGTATGCTCAACGATATCTATTGCTGATGGGGGGACGGCCTCATTACTCATACTCTATCTATGAGCCCAATAAGAAATTTGTCAAATAAGCAGGGTGAGCGTTTTTAGTCAGGTGGGCTTTGTTTAAGCGAGACAGCCTGGGCAGTCCTGCACGAAGTGCTGAGGTGATTTCTCTGTCAGTGGTGGGTGACTATCAGTGAGGCAGAGTGATGCGTCACCCAATGTGTTACGGGAATGGAATGCGCAGCCTTTAGGTGGATAGCTCAAGTCAGGTGGCGTCCCGGGGATGGTGTAGAGTATATCTCCTTTTTGGTGTGACCCGGGGATACTCTTGATGAGAGCTCTCGTATATGCATGCATCGGGTTTTTAAATAGAGCTGAAGTAGGAGCTCTTTCGATGATCCTGCCTGCATACATGACGTTAACGTCATCACAGCTTTGCTTAACGACAGCTAGGTCGTGGGTGATGAGGATGACTGCTGTGCCGAGTTTTTCTTGCCGGTCTTTTATGAGGTCAAGCACCTGCTTTTGTACGGTGACATCGAGTGCGGTGGTAGGCTCATCGCAGATGAGTAACTCTGGCCGTGTGATCAGAGCCATGGCGATCATTACGCGTTGCCTCATACCTCCGGAGAACTCATGTGGATATGAGTCGATTCGTTTTTCTGGCTCAGGGATACCAACTTCTGCGAGGGCGTCGATGGCTTTGTGCAAAGCCGTTTTTTTATCCATTTTTTCGTGGATCTGGAGGGGTTCCATCAGCTGAGTGGATACCTTTAGGTAAGGATTAAGAGATGTCATAGGATCCTGAAAAATCATCGAGATTCGTTTCCCTCTGATTTTACTGAGATCTTTTTCCTTAGTGTTGAGGAGATCCTGACCGTCGAAGACGGCTTTGCCGCTATGAATTTTTCCAGGGGGCTTGGGTATTAAACCTATGAGTGAGTAGCAGGTAACGGATTTCCCAGACCCTGATTCGCCTACGATCCCGATAGTCTGTCCCTTGCTTACTGAAAAAGACACATCTTCGACTGCATGCACGATGCCGTTTCGGGTGTGAAATCTAGTGGTGAGGTTGGATACATCAAGTAATGCCATGCTAGGGAAATACTTTAGCTTTTTTTCGAAAAATGACAGTTTTTTATTAATATAATTTATAAATATTGATATTTTGTAAATCTTAATAAAGTGTTGATTTGTAACATTTAATGCGATTGTTTATTGACGCTTTGTGTCATTATGTGTACTAAAGTGCACCTTGTAGGTGATATTGTGTATTAATGAGTGCTAAAAGTTACAGTTTGGGAGGGTTTTACCCTTATAAGATGGACGCGAAATGCCGCGTTTCCATTCCTGCTGACTGGCGCAAGGAGATAGAGGGCGAGGTTTTACGGCTGCTTGTTTCGCACAATGAGAAGTTACCGACATTAAAAGTTTTAACTAACTCTGAATTCGAAAGGATGCAGGAGGAGGTGAAGGGAAGCGAGGGTCTGAGTCATGCTGATAAGCGAGTGATCTTAGGTGCCTTGCATGAACGCTCAACAAAGGCGCACATGAATGATCAGGGGAAACTGGTTATTCCTAAGGCCCAGATTGAGCACCCTGATCTAAAGCCAGGTGAAAGCCTAGTGCTTTGCGGAAGGGGCGATTTTATAGAAATTTTAAGTGAAGAGAATCACCAGAAGCTTTGTGCTGCTCGTGAAGCTACCTTGGCTGAGTTGGATAAAGATTTTGGTTTTTTCTAAGAGGAGGGTGATGAGTGATTCTAGATTCAATAAACATGTTGATAGAGCCGCTTATTGCGAAAGAGTTTTAGTATATGTTGTTTAACAATACACAGTTAGTAGCCGCTACAGCAGAGGTGACTTGGAGGGAGTCTTTGCTGAGCGGCGCTACTAACACTGAATTTAATTCGATGAATAGAGGAGAGTCACAAAATACAAGTTATCACATTCCTGTGTTGCTTGATGAAGTGTTAGCTGCAATGGCGCCCAAAGAAGGGCAGGTCATCGTAGACGGGACACTTGGTGGCGGGGGTCATACGGAGGCTATGCTTAACGCCGGAGCTCAGGTCATCGGAGTAGATCAAGATGACCAAGCACTGGCGTATGCTAAGGATAGGTTAGCGGGTTTTGGTGATAACTTTAAGCTCTGTAAGGGAAATTTTTCACAACTGCCGACACTGCTGAATGAAATAGGTCAGGGTCAGGTGGATGGCATCTTGGTTGATATCGGTGTTTCTTCCTGGCAGCTGGATGAGGCTGAACGTGGTTTTTCTTTTGGTAAAGAGGGTCCCTTAGACATGCGCATGGATAGAAGCAATGGTCGGACTGCGGCGGATCTTGTGAATCATGCACCAGAAGAAGAGTTACGCTCTTATTTCTGGGAGTATGGCGAAGAGCGGGCTGGGCGTAAGATTGCACAGCGTATCGTTGAGAGGCGTGCTGAGAAGGAGTTTGTTACTACAACGGATTTAGCAGATTTCATTTCTTCCATACTTCCACGTGGTGGCAAGTCTCACCCTGCTACACGAGTTTTTCAGGCATTGCGAATAGCGGTGAATGATGAATTGGGCGTGCTTCGTTCATTATTAGAAAATGCGGCAGATTTATTGAAGCCCGGCGGGCGTCTTCTCGTAATCACCTTTCACAGTCTCGAGGACAGAATGGTAAAGCAATTTTTTAAAAACGGATCAACTACACACATTGACCGTAAAGAGTGGCCTGAGCCACGCCCCAATCCAGATTTCCAATACCGCCTGATTAGCAGAAAAGCGATAACCGCTACGGATGAGGAAATCTCAAGAAACAAGCGTTCACGCACGGCTAAGTTGCGTGTTGTTGAAAAAATAAGTTAGAAAATTAAGAATATGAATAAACGTCAGATAAAAACATCTAAAATCAGCCCCGTGGAGGTAGCAATACTCGCGCTGGCTCTAGTCGTAGTTATGGTGGCCGGCGTTACACATGCATGGCTGAGAAATAGTTATGTTCAGACAATGCGTGATGTGGACCAGACTGAAACACGCATAGAAGAACACCAAGATGCCATAAATAGCTTACAAGTTAAAATAGACAAAAAACTAAACATCTATCAACTCCGTGATGATCTTGAGCGCTCCGGCTCTGAGCTTGTTTTAGTTCCAGCTGGCTCTATTGAGAAAATTCAAGCTAACCGCCTAACCGGAACAGTATCTACTTCAGTTAAAGATACCTCTATTGCACAAATAACTCCCTGATGAACTCATCTGCATTTTACCGACGTTGCCTTACCTTATGCCTGATCTTTTTGATCGGGCTTACTGGTTTATCGGTGCGTCTGGTATACTTGCATGTAGTTAAAGCGGGGGATTATACGAAGAAGTCTGAGCGAGTTACTGTTCGTAAAGAGGTGACGAAGGCAAATAGAGGCTGTATCGTCGACGTGAATAACCAGCTGATAGCTAGGAATATACCTCGTGTTAGGCTGGCTTTAGATAAAAAACTACTTCATGACATCGCTCCCGCTAGCCTCTCTTTAGCTAATAAAGAGTTAAGAGATAGCGCTGAATGGGCGAGCTGGGATAAGAAAAAGCGTAACAGTGAGATTAAGAAGTTAGCGCAGCGGATCCGTGATGATGTAGCGCCTGCTGAGATCATTGATGAACATATTGATCATGTGACGGAGACGTTTGCGCGCCCACTAGGGATGACTCCAGATGAACTTCGTTCACGGATGAGGCTTGATAAACCGAAAAGAAAATATGTGGTGATCAAGTCTGATTTATCAGAAGATGATGCGTATAAATTTAAGGAACTCACACGTGACCATAGTGTGCTACAGGCGTTTATTTTTGAGGAGTTACAAAAGCGTTGGTATGTGATGCCGGAAATGGCGTCTCATATCATTGGTTACGTAAACCATAGTGGCGCGGGTAAAGCTGGTATTGAAAGTAAGATGAATGAGTTTATGGCGGGTAAAGACGGCTTTATTAAGAGCCACCGTGATAAGTTTGATTTACTTGCTGTAGCGAAACCTCATGAGGTGATGCCTCCTATCCATGGTCTCAATGTTCAGCTGACATTGGATATGGGGATTCAGTCGATTTTGGAGGAAGAGCTAGATGCTGGTTTAGCAGAGTTTAAGGCAGAGAAAGGAACGATCGTGATGATGGATCCTCATTCTGGAGCAGTTCTGGGAATGGCAAGTCGCCCGTGTTATAATTTAAATACGCGCGAAAATATTGCTAAGAACGGATATGATTTTGCCACTCAGGCTATTTATGAGCCAGGTTCTACGTTTAAGATAATAGCAGCGGCTGGTGCTTTAGATAAGAACTTAGTGCAGCCTAGTACTAAGATCTTCTGTCATAATGGCCTGTATCACAGTGGTTCTGTTAGGGTTCCAGACCATCACCCATATGGGATGCTCACGGTGGAGCAGGTGCTCGCTAAGTCTAGTAATCCTGGTGCGTATAAGCTGGCTCTTAAACTTGGTAATAATGAATTTTTTAATTATCTTCGTGGTTTCGGTTTTGGTGAAAAAACCAATATTATGATGGCTGGTGAGAGCAGTGGAGTGGTGAATAATACAGGTAACGCCGTTGACTTTTCTAGGGTTTCATATGGTTATGCTGTTAGTGTGACACCTCTTCAGGTTGCTTGTGCCTACTCTGTATTGGCTAATGGTGGTAAGTTAATGGAGCCACAGTTACTGAAGTCAATTATGGCCAACGATGGTTCAGTGATTCAGGAATTTACGCCTGTTGAGGTAAGGCGTGTTATTTCGGAATCGACTTCAAAAAAGATGCGCAGGGCACTAGCTACCGTAGTTGACCCTAAAGGAACAGCGAAACGGGCAGCGGTGCGAGGCTATGATGCGGCTGGTAAAACAGGCACGACGGTAAAGATTAATCCTAAGGGCGGCTATCTAGCAGGCCGATACACAGTGTCCTTTGCGGGGATGATGCCTGTTGAAAAACCTGAATTTGTATGCGTGGTAGTTATAGATGATCCACAAACTAATGAAGTGAAGCGCTACGGGGGAACCATAGCGGCACCTATCTTTTCTAAAGTTGCTACACGCGTGGCTAACAGAATGGGTGTGGAGCCGACTAAGCCTGTTGAGCTAGCTCACGTATCACAACAATCTAACTAGTAGTTTTTATAGACCAATATGACTTTAAAGAATCTTATCAATATACTGCCAGACTCAACCGTTACAGGTGAGTCAGCTTCTCCTATTACTGGCATCACATCTGATTCACGTAAGGTAGTCTCAGGGTCTATCTTTGTCTGTATTTCAGGTGAAGAGCATGATGGGGCTGATTATATTCAGAGTGCGCTGAAACAAGGGGCTGTTGCTATTGTATCAGAGAAAGTAGTGGCGAATAGCTGGGACGAAAGCGTATCATATATTCAAGTTTCAGATGCCCGCGCTGCTTTAGCCGCATTAGCGTGTGCGTGGAATGCTCATCCATCAGCTAAGATGAAAGTCATAGGTATTACTGGCACGAATGGTAAGACGACGACTTCATACATCGCTCATGCTATTATGAATGATGTCTGGCGCCGAGCAGGTTTGTTAGGGACTGTGGTGGTGGATGATGGTGAGGAGAAGCATGAAGCTACGCATACGACTCCTGGAGCTGTAGAGTTGCAGTCCACTTTAGCAACTATGTTAGGTAATGACTGCCGTGGTGTTGCTATGGAGATATCATCTCACGCTATAGAGCAGAAAAGAGTCGATGGCCTAGAGCTAGACGTAGCTGTGTTTACGAATCTAAGTCAGGATCATTTAGACTATCATGGAAGTATGAATAAATATTTCCGCGCAAAGTGTCGTCTATTTGAAATGTTGGGTAATCAATCAGGAAATAAAAAGACGACGGCGGTCATTAACCTAGATGATGATTACGGTCAGAAGCTCAAAGAGGAATTCGATGGAGAGCTCTACTTCTTAACATATGGACACGGAGTTCATGCTGATGTTCGTATCGGTAGAACCATTCAGAATGTCCGTGGTACAGAGTTTGAGCTTACCTATAAAGAGAAACAATACCGCGTAAGCACTCCATACATTGGAAGGTTTAATGTATCAAACTGTGTGGCGGCTCTTTCTGCCTGTATCGCTGTAGGTATTAATGCAAGAGATTGCATCAAGGCTTTGGCAAATGTTCCTCAGGTTCCTGGAAGAATGGAAAATATCGGGTCTCGTGATGGGGCGTCACTATTTGTAGACTATGCTCATACTCCAGATGCGGTTGAGAAAGCTTGCGCAGCACTTAAGGAGCTAAACCCTCGCAGATTGATTACAGTATTTGGTTGTGGCGGCGACAGAGATGAAACGAAGAGACCTCTCATGGGTCAAGCGGCAGCAAAAGGTAGTGATGTCTGCATTGTTACGACAGATAATCCACGTTCTGAAGATCCAGCTCTTATCGTTAAGCATATTGAGAAAGGCATGTCCGGAGCTCAATACGAAGTTATTTTAAACCGCGATGAAGCTATCCAAGCAGCTGTTAATATTTCAGGTGAAGGTGACATCATCCTTGTAGCAGGAAAAGGCCATGAAACGTATCAAGAGGTGAAGGGGGAGCGCCTTCCGTTTGACGATCGTCGCTCAGCTTATAAAGCACTTAATCTTAAAAAAGCTCCGACTCCGGGTGAATAGTATGAAAAAACTGAGTATCACAGACATTTTGACCGCAACAGGCGGTAAGTTAGTCGGCCACGATAGTGGTCAGCTAGTCGGGATGGTGTCTACTGATACGAGGTCGATTACAGATGATGCGCTTTTTGTTGCGCTACGCGGTGAAAACTTTGACGCACATCACTTTTTAAATACGGCGGTCGATAATGGGGCAGCCTGCTTATTGATTGATAGAGAGCAGGACGAAGATTTAGCGGTGCCGGCTGTTCTTGTAGAAGACACTCTGCAGGGTTTACAGGACTTAGCTAAATGGTATCGAGATTCACTCGATATCAAGGTGGTAGGAATCACGGGCTCGAATGGTAAAACTTCGACTAAAGACTTTACAATGAGTGTGCTCTCTCAGGCATACCGAGTGAACGCAACTAAAGGTAATTTTAATAATCACATTGGCTTACCTCTGAGTATTTTATCCGGTAAGGAGGCTGATCAGGTACACATTCTTGAAATGGGAATGAACCATGCGGGTGAAATAGCTCCGCTGTGTGAGATCGCGTCTCCTGACATCGGTATCATTACCAATATAGGGACAGCACATATTGAATTTCTAGGTAGTCGCGAAAATATAGCGGAAGAAAAGAGCGCTTTAGGTAGATGTTTACCAGCTGATGGAACACTTATTTTCCCAGGCAGCAGTGACTTCGCAGATTTTCTTAATAGTAATACACAGGCTAAGGTATTAGCTGCTGATGAAAGTGATGTATTTGCTAAGAATATTACACAAACACCGGAGGGTTCATCGTTTGATCTTCATATCGGGGATCAGGAGCCTATTAAAGTAACGCTTCATGTTAGTGGTAAGCACATGGTTGAAAATGCGCTACTTGCAGCAGCTGCAGGTTATTCATTGGGTATGTCCGCTGTAGATATTGCTACTGGCTTGAATACAGCTAGTCTAACGAGTGGCCGCTTACGACGTTTTGAGTGTCAGGGTATTAGTGTTATAGACGACACTTATAATGCAAATCCTGACTCAGTTATCGCAGCTATCGAAACTTTAGCCGATATCGAACTACCAGACGGAGCTCAGCGATACATCGCGCTCGGTATGATGGGCGAGTTAGGAGTGCATGCTGAGGCTGAACATCAGCGCGTGGGTAAGTTCGCTGCAGAGCAGGGGCTACAAGTTATCAGTGTAGGTGCTGAAGCGAAACTTATATATCAAGGTGCAGCTGATGTAGATAAGGCGGCTCGTCATTTCGGTGAAGCTAGTGAAGCCGCATGCTGGATTACTAAAAATTGTCAAAAAGGAGACTGTGTTCTCTTTAAGGGTAGCCGAATGGCAGCCATGGAGAAGGTTATGAATGAAGCCTTCCCTCAAATTTAAAAATACGACGAATGTTATATTGGATTTATCAACTATGGAGTGATGCTTTAGCATCTGGTGCTGATTGGGCAGACAGTCTGCGTATACTGAATTTATTACAGTATATTACAGTGCGTGCTGGATTAGCCTGTGTGTCTACATTTTTAGCCTGTGTGTTATTCGGGCCATATGTGATACGTATGTTAGTTTCATTAAAGGTCGGCCAGCCGATCCGTACAGCCGAAGAAGTTCACAAGCTTAATGAGCTACATGGAGGAAAAGCGGGGACTCCGACCATGGGAGGTATCATGATCATCGTGAGTGTGGTTCTAGCCGTGTTAATCTGTGGTCAGCCGCTTAATCCATTTGTGGCAGTTACTACCTGTGTTTTGATAGCGCTTGGTATGCTTGGCTTTGTAGATGATTACGCAAAGGTGAAGCTAAAGAGCTCTGACGGTGTAAGTAGTAGGACGAAGTTATTCTGGCAGCTCATCATAGGTTTGTGCGCAGGCAGTTTCCTTTATTTTAAGACTCAGACTGTTGGCTATACACTTATGAGTGAGCCTTTGAAAATCAGTGAGGTTACCTTCCCGTTATTTAAATACCCACTCTTTGATATAGGTTTATTATGCATACCATTTTTCGCGATTGTGATTATCGGGTGTTCAAATGCAGTAAACCTAACAGATGGTCTTGATGGTTTAGCTTCAGGTTGCACGATTACCGTTTCGTTCTCATATGCCATTATTGCATACTTAGCTGGCCATGCTTATATGGCTAATGAATACCTGTTCATTCCGTTCCATCCATCAATAGGTGAACTCTCCGTATTTTTACTAGCACTTGTTGGAGCCTGTTTTGGTTTCTTATGGCATAACTGCCACCCCGCAAAAGTCTTTATGGGTGATACCGGTTCTCTAGCCATTGGTGGAGCGCTTGCGACAGCCGCTATTTGTGCCAAGCAGGAGTTTTTACTCGTGATCATTGGTTGGGTTTTTGTAATGGAAGCTCTCTCTGTGATCCTTCAGGTGGGCAGCTTTAAGCTGAGAGGGAAACGTATATTTAAAATGTCACCTATTCACCATCACTTTGAGTTAAAGGGGTGGCATGAAAGTCAGGTTATTATCCGCTTCTGGATAGTCTCTATTTTTTGCGGCTTAGCAGGTATCGCGATATTAAAAATTGTCTAAATCAATGGATCTAAAAGGTATACAGGTAATCGTATTAGGTGCTGGCTCTAGTGGTCAAGCAGCAGCGAAACTTGCGTGCCTGCATGGGGCTGATGTAGTCCTGCATGATTCAGCTGAAATTATAAAGTCCGAGTTAGAGAATGTAACTTTGCACGCTGGCGCCACTGTAGATACAGGAGCAGGATCGAGTTGTGATTTACTAATCGTGTCACCAGGTATCGATACCACAGCTGACTTCGCTCAAGCTTATATAGAAAATGCTGAAGAGACGATTGGTGAACTCGAGTTTGCAAGCCGCTTTTACGAAGGGAAGCTGATCGCCATCACGGGCACCAATGGTAAGACAACGACAACTGAGCTAATAGATAATATTTTAAACCATGCAGGGATATCTTGCGTGCCATGTGGTAATTACGGATTACCTTTATCTGAAGTGGTAATGATGGCTGACCAGCCTGAGGCAGTCGCCTTAGAGGTGAGTTCATTCCAGCTTGAGACCATCCGTGAGTTCCATCCAGAGGTAGTTGTTTGGCTTAACTTTTCAGCAGACCATATGGACAGATATCCTAGTTTAGATGCATATAAGGGCGCTAAACTGAGAGTGTTTGAAAACATAACTAGCCAAGACGTCATCGTCGTAAGAGCTGGTGAAGATATCGGTAGTCATGATGCTCAGGATATTACATTCTCTACGGAAACTGAGGCTGATATAATTATTGAGGGACAGATCGTTACATATAGTGGCGAACAGGTGCTCGATCTTTCAGAGACTCGTTTACGCGGACTGCATAATGCTGAAAATGCAATGGCAGCATTCGCTGTGTGCAGTGTGTTAGGTGTAAGTAATAAGCAGGTTGTTGAAGCTCTGTCTGACTATACACCTCCAGCACACCGTTGTGAGCTCGTGAAGTCTGTCAACGGCGTGGAATACATTAATGACTCTAAAGCGACTAATTTACACGCCCTGAGCAGTGCCCTGCGCGCCTTATCAAACCCCATCGTGTTGATCGCTGGAGGTAAGGATAAAGGGCTCGACTACGCGGAGGTCGTTCCTCATCTCGAGGAATCAGCAAAGGCTGTTATCGTCTTTGGTGAAATCAAAAATCAACTTTATAAAACATTTTCTGCAACCAGTGAACAAGTGAAAGTCACGGCTGTAGACTCACTAGAGCAGGCTGTCGAGCAGGCACAGTTAGAAGCAGAATCAGGAGATATCGTTCTTTTCTCACCAGGCACATCATCCTTCGATATGTTCGCTGGATACGAGCAGAGAGGTGACAGCTTTCGCGAACTAGTAACCCATCTAAACTAAACCCCTAATTACACCCACCCAACCCTAAATTAATCTGTTATGAAAAAAACAATCCAAACAAGGAGAGGCAGTTCCAATTCTTCAGCTTTTAAAAAGCTCTATGCAAAAACGAAAACGAACACGCATCGTAAGATGAAAGCTGCGACAGCGTCGATGGATTCTATGGAACTAGAATCAGACATACCTAATGTGGGTGTAGGACGCGCGCTGTTAGTGATGCTGGTATTACATGTTGTAGCGATCGGCGCTTTTTATATTCATAATACATTTTTTGCGACTGACGGTGGCAGCCCAGTTAGCACGACGGCTGAAGCACCAGTAGCACCAGCAGCTAAACCTAGACAGCCGGCTCCTCAAGTTCAGCCTCCTGTGCAGTCAGCACCAGTAGTGGCAGCTGTTGCTTATGAAGCGCCTCAGCGTTCACAGCAGATTAGACCTTTATCGAATCGTTACATCGTTGAGTCAGGTGACACGTATCAGTCGATTTCGGGTTCTAAAAATGTAGATGAGATATCACTAAGAGCATTGAACAATGAGAGACCTTTAAGATCAGGTGTGGTTCTTGATTTACCTGCTGAGCTATCATCACGCCCAGTAGCAGTAACTTCTGAGCTATCTATTCCAGCGCCTGAGCCTAGAGCTGAGCGGGTTAGACCTGAGCCTAGAGTTCAGAGAGTTGCACCTAGAGCAATTATTGTTGACGAAGAGCCTGCCGCAGCTGTTGTTGTGAGGCCTAGCGCTAATCGTGCCCCAGAAGCAGTTAGTCACAGTGGTAAGAGCTATACGGTGAAGAGTGGTGATACTCTTTGGCGTATTTCGAGTAATTATGGAGTGTCTGTAAACAAGCTCAAAAAGATCAACGGAATTGAAGACGTAACAACCTTACGTTTAGGCCAGGTGCTTAAGATTCCAGCAAAATAAATATTATATTTAATCACACAGGTGGGACGCAATAACGCAACAATCATCTTTATAGCAATCGCAGCGCTGTTAACGCTGGGGATGGTGATGTTGACGAGCACCAGTGTGTGGGTGGATAAGCTGGGTGGCTATTCACTAGTAAAGATGCAGGCTATCTGGATCGCTTTAGGCTTGGTCTCAGCAGCTGTTATTTCTTCATATGATTATCGTAAACTGAGGAAGTTCTGGGTGCCTCTGTTAGCTTTTTCATGTGTGCTACTCATCATGTGTTACCTGCCGGGTATATCGAAAACAATTAACGGTGAATCGAGGTGGGTTAAGATTCCCGGGCTTCCAGTATTCCAGCCATCAGAGATAGCTAAAATATTTGTAATTATGGGGCTAGCTGGTTGGTATACACACTATCAGACAGAGGTCCGCTCGTTCTGGAAAGGTTTTGTATTACCAGGTTTATTGATGGGGGTTCCTGTATTGCTGATCTTTTTTGAGAAAGACATGGGAACCGCGGCGGCATTAGGAATGGCTGGCGTAGTTGTTATATACGTAGCAGGTGCCCGTATGATCTTTATCGCACCTGCCTGTATCACAGCTTTCAGTGGTATGGCGCTCGTTGTCTGGAAGAACCCAGAGCGGATGGGACGTGTAATGGCTCTCTTTGACCTAGAGTCAGACAAGTATAAATACGGAGACGGCTTCCAGCAGCTACACTCACTCTACGCCTTTGCTAATGGTGGTATCGATGGCATGGGCTTAGGTAATGGTGTTGAGAAGTTAGGCTACATTGCCTACGTGCATGCTGACTTTATTTTACCTGCTATAGGAGAAGAACTAGGCATTAGGTTCACCTTAGGAATCGTATTCTGCTTTGTCCTGATCCTCGTGTATGGCATATCCATAGCCATGCATGCGAAAGACACCTTCGGCCGCTTAATGGCAGTAGGCCTCACCTTTATCATCGTTACCCCCGCCATGATGAATATCGGCGTATGCACCGCAGTATTACCGAATACAGGTCTACCTCTACCCTTCATAAGCTATGGTGGAACCAACATGCTCTTCACCCTGATGGCGGTAGGTTTCCTCGTCTCCATCCACAGACACACCCTCTACGCAAAACGCTCAGAGATGCCCGTGATCAATGATAAGAAACAGAACGTTAG
>CAYNLE010000053.1:0-14417 GCA_964397975.1 uncultured Verrucomicrobiales bacterium
AATATATTAATTTTTATTAAAATCCTACAAGAGCGAGGACTTCGTCATGTGTGAAAATACTAGGGTCTTGTGCTGCAATTGTTAAGGTCTCCTCAATGAGTAAATTGGTAATGTCGTTCGAAGCCATTTCCACTTGGGCATTACTATGAGCGTTTTCTGATATTTCCTCTGTTTGAGGTTTGTTGACGCTTAGATAAATAACGATTCCACCGATGCAGGCTAGGGCAGGTAGCGCCACACGTGGGATAGTGAAAAGTGATAATAGTTTACTAGCTAAAGATACATCTGGGGTTTCTTGTCGTATGTCTCTGATGATGTTACGAGCAAAGAAATCAGAAGGTTGCTGGGTGCTAGCGTGATCCAAAAGCTCACTGATAGCTTTATCCGAACATTCTCCTGATACATCGCTTGGCAAGTCAGCTCGTTTGTTAAGCTGAGGTTGTTTTTGATCAGTAGAAGAGGTCATGACAGTGTATTCAACACGCGGGTTTACAGAAAGTTGCTATAAATTATCTATTTCCTAGATTTACACACCTCTTTTACTTCCCCAGAGCTGTATATGTAAGCGATCGCTGTAGCGGTAATTCTTTTCTCTGCAGAGGTCAGCTAACCATAAGCGTTTTTTTTCCAATGTTTCGTTGTCACGGCCTTCTGGCATTAATAAAATTTTATTTTGTGCGATATTGTAGCGTGATTTGAGCTCTTCCACCTCTTTGAGGTCCGCTTCGTTGGCGATGACAAACTTAAACCATGCTTTGGGTGAATTTGAGAAAAACGAAAGAGCGTCATCTTTTTGGCGTATCTCTTTTGAGTTCCCTGAGTTTTTTAGTTTTGGTGAAACGTTGTATTGCTGGACAAGCTCGTCAAAACTTTGGCTAGGTTGTATCGTTCCATTGGTTTCAACTTCAAAAACATAATCTGGGTTACTTGAAATAAGAATGTTCATGAGCTCCATCCATGACTTTTCCTGAATGAGCGGTTCACCACCTGTAAGGATGATATGTTGGCAAGGGAAGGGTTTCACCTTTTCGGCTACCTCAGTGGTAGTGAACTCCATGATGTAGTCCTCTTTTTTAAATTTTTTATAACCTTCTTTTGCATCATTTTCATGTTTCCAGGGAGTTCCTTCCCAGTTCCACGTGTAGTCAGTGTCACACCATTGGCAGTGCAGGTTACATAATGATGAGCGGATGAAAATAGCTGGAACGCCCATGCTGACACCTTCACCTTGAATGGTGTGAAAAATTTCAGGCTCGTCATTGAGACGTGCTAATTTGAGGGTCAGACTCTGGCTCATTTGCATAGATAGTGTATTACTCTTATATAATGATTTGCGGCAAGTTATTAAACGCTCATCTAGTTCTTAGCATAGCATAGAGCGCCAATAAAAAATGCCTGCCAGATAGATTCTGGTCAGGCATTTTTTTGAAGCTTTTTATTTTATCGGCGTAGCTCACAGCATGGCTGCTACTAGAGCGGGCTGATGAGCTAAGCTGTTGATATCTATTTTGCTATTCTCCAGATCTCTACACACTGGTTTTCAGAAATCTCACCAAACCTAGCAGTTTCACCCATGTAGACAGCTTGAACTGAATGGTCTGACTTAAGTTGGTTAAGGAGGTCAGTCGTAGTTGATTTTGCTCTCTTTGATGAAAGCTTTTCATTGAGGGCCTTGTCTCCTTGTTGTGATGCGTAACCTACGATGAGGAAAGAGTCACTAGCTTGAGTGTCATTTATAAGAGCTTTTATTTTTGCTTTGTCATCTTCATCAAGAGTATTACTACCACTTTTAAATTTAATACGTGTAGAACTTTCAGATTTCAGTGTGCTTTTGATATCGTCATAGGCTGAGGCTAATTCAGCAGCTGAACTTCCCTCGAGTTTTTGTAATCTTCCAAAGAGTTTGCCGAATGATGGCTGAAGGTCGCTTGCAGCACTGGCAAATGAACTTTCTGCTTTGTGTTTATTAAGAGCACGTTTTAATTCAGTATTCTTTGCAGTTAACTTCTCTGTCTGCTCTTCCATTTTTACCATAGAAAACCTGAGTGAGGTGTTATCTTTACGAAGTTTGTCGATCGTTTTGTTGATTTTTTGATCTCTTTGTAAACCAGAGTCTTTGTCTACTAGAGCTTGAAGTGATTTCACCTTAGTTTCTAACTCTGTATTAGATTTAGTTAAATGCGATACATCACCTGTGAGTTTTTGGATCTCTTGATTTGAGTTATTTGTTAGCTCGTCGTTTTGAAGTTCTAGCTTACTTACTTGCTCTTCTAGAAGCTTAACATTGTTATCATCATTCGGTAAAACAATAGGTGCTGCTACTGCTGCTGCGGCAGCTACAGTCTGTGTGCCAGTTGAGTCAGTAGCCGTGCTGCCAACTGTTATCATCTCTTCTTTTAACTTATAGAGCTGATTTCGTGTATCAGTAAGTTCAGCCTGTAATACATCATTCATACTGTATGATTGCTCGAGCTCCTCTTTGAGGCTGATTTGAGCTACACCACTAGCTGGGAGATTTTTATCGATTACTTCTTCGATAGCGGGTGCTTTTAAGGTAGCGTCAGTATTTGAGTCATTATCCGCCATGAAGCCAGATGCATAATCGTAGCTGCATTTGCTAAATAAGAAGGGGATTAAGAAAATAAGACCTAATAAAACGGCTACGATACTGATGTTCCGTTCTAGTGGAGTAATGTTTTTTTCGCTCATTGTTTATGTTATATGGAGTATTAGTCGGGATCTCTATTAGATGGACGGCTTCGGTATGCTTTTTTACACAATTTTCTATAAAAATAAGAAAGGTATTTAAAAAGAAGCCGTAAGGACACTATGAAACTAGTCTTTATACCCTGAATTAAGCAGAGCAGGGCACTAAAATAGCATCAGACATTCCGTGGATTTTTTTCTTATCAGCGGGGACAATGGTTGCTAGACAGCCGCCAAGAGATGTTTCGCCTTGATCGTTGGTAAAATAATACGGGCAGAGCCTAGCTCGGCCGAGCATGACTTTTTCTTCGCCCGTTTCAGGGTCAAAATAAGGGTGCTTTATAATTTTCCCGTGATGGAACTGCTGCATCATACGTGGCTGCGAGTCATGATGCAATAGAGCCTGATCGACCTCGTTAGCCCACTGTTCTGCTGGCATATCATGACCTATGTAAACTCCACGAGACCCCCAGGCTAGTTCTGAGAAGCCACTGACCTTTAGTACTAATTCACGTTGTTTTTGGCTGAAATTGGCGACTTCATTCCACGAATGAGCGTCTAAGCGTGGCAGTGCCGCATTTGGTGGTAAGGGTATAGGGTCGATTACCCAGCTATACGGGGTGATATTTCTGAGCCGCTCCAGATGGTTCGCTCGGAGTGCCTGCTGCCAGATAGGCTTCAGTGATGGTGACCAGAGTAGAGCAAGCCATAGCTTTTCTTCTAGATGTGGCTTACAGGGTGATGATAGCAGTGGAGAGCTAGCTAGTTTTTGAGCAGCGGGAATGTTTTTCCAGTCAAACCATTCAAAGAATCGATACGTAGATGCATCGATAGAGCGTGCGGCTTCAGCCGAGCTGAGTGTGATGTCTGAGCACTGCTGCGCGAGCCATTCCATTTCCTGGCGGTAATCTTCAGATTCTTGGCTGATGAGTATGTTCCCTTTGGAAGATCCGTCTTCTGGATTGTTAAAAACCGACTGGAAACCTTTTGCTATACCGTCTGCTCCACCTAGTATTTTAAACCCCTGACCTGAGTAAAACTGTGATAACCACAAGGTGATACCCATACCTCCTGGCACAGAGTCTAGCTCAGTCATCGCAAAGCTAGAGGTCTCCTCATTGCCTGTAAGAATGAGGTCAGGCCTTATTACTTTAGGTTGAGACTTACTTATATTGGGGGCTCGTTGAGCTTGAATGACCCACTCAGGTTTTCCTGCATCGAGTAGTTCGTGAATCCAGCTAGGGAGCTTGCCTTGAGCACTTCGTTGATAAATATGATCTGAAGCTTTCTGGAATTGGGCAAGAGGATGCCCGAGCTGGGAAATGAATTTAACCGTCTTTTTATCCAGATGCAGTGGCTTGGGTGAAAAAAGCCAATTACTATCATGTCCTAAGCCCGACTTTGGAAAAGAGGAGAGGATGGTATCATAAGTCATAGCTTATACTCAGCTAGTGTGGATACTTAAAATTGGAGGAAGTTTTCCAGCATTTTCATTCCACCTTCTGTGAGGATGGACTCTGGGTGAAACTGAACTCCGTGAATAGGGAGCTCTTTGTGTTTAATCCCCATGATCGTGCCATCTTCAGTCTCAGCTGTGATTTTTAAACAATCGGGAAGAGATTCTCTTTCGACAATGAGTGAATGGTAACGGGTAGCTGTAAATGGAGAGGGTAGACCCGCAAAGACACTTTCTCCCTGATGGATAATAGGAGAGGTTTTACCATGCATAAGCTGAGCAGCACGAATGACTTTCCCGCCAAATACCTGGCCAATAGACTGGTGACCTAAACAAACACCTAAAATAGGAGTTGTTTTACCAAATTCACGGATGACATCACAGCTGATGCCAGCCTGATCAGGTGTGCATGGACCGGGGGAAATACAAATCTGATCTGGAGCGAGGTCTTTTATTTCATCAAGACTGAGAGCATCATTTCGAACGACTTTCATGTCAGCACCTAATTCGCCAAAGTATTGAACGATGTTATAGGTAAAGGAGTCGTAGTTATCGATTACAAGAAGCATGTGAGGTGAAAAGTTGAAGTGAGTAGTAGGGGGCTTATTGACCTATCGTTTTTGCTAGACCGATAGCACGTATAACGGCTTTTGATTTATTGACCGTTTCTTCGTATTCATAAGTAGGGTCGCTATCTGCTACGACTCCTGCGCCGGCTTGCACGTATGCTTTACCATCTTTTAGAAGGCAGGTGCGTAGTGTTATGCATGAGTCATGTCCTCCGTCCCAGCCGAAGTATCCCACTGCTCCCGAGTAGGTGCAGCGTTTACTTTTTTCTAGTTCATTAATGATCTGCATGGCGCGGATCTTAGGTGCGCCGCTGACGGTTCCAGCTGGGAATGTAACTCGCAGCACATCATATGCTGAGTAATTATCATCTAGATCACCATGAACATTAGAAACGATGTGCATGACGTGGCTGTATCGCTCTACGATCATGAAGTCATCGACAGTTACACTTCCGTGTTTTGATATTCTACCTACATCGTTTCTGGCTAGATCGACTAGCATGAGGTGCTCAGCGCACTCTTTCTTGTCTGCTAATAGATCAGCGGCTAGAGCATCATCTTCTTCTGGAGTCTTACCTCTCCAGCGAGTGCCTGCGATAGGGCGAATGTCAATGCGGCCATCAATAGCTCGAACATGAACTTCTGGAGAACTACCAACTAGAGCAAACTCATCCAGCTGAAGGATGAACATGTATGGTGATGGGTTAATATGTCTCAGTGCGCGGTATAGATTTACTGGGCTGCCTGTGTAATCGGTCTCAAAACGTTGACTAGGAACTATCTGGAAAGCGTCACCAGCTGCAATGAAATCTTTAGCCTTGAGGACCATGTTTTCATATTCCTCCTGAGTGGTGTTACTCTTAGCTATCGGCTCGTCATAGTCAGCTAAGCCATTTAGTGTAGGGATATGAAGTGGCGTATCAAGCTGCTCAATAAGGGCTGAAAGTCGCACTTGAGCATCCTGATACGCAGCCTCTGCGGTGTCATGTTCATCAATGAATGCATTAGCAATGATGAAGAGTCGGCGTAAATGGTGGTCAAAAATGAGGAGTGTGTCTGCGATGATGAAAAAGGCATCAGGCAGGCCTAGCTCATCCGTGTTGGGCGCCTGAATACTAGGTTCAAACTGACGAACGGCATCATAAGATAAATAACCGACGGCGCCACCATAGAATGGGGGGGCGTTTTCAGTAGTGCTAGGTTGATACTGTGCCATTAGCTCTTCTAGCTCGGCGAGAACATCTTGTTTCACTGTCCAGTGTTTTGACTCACCGCGATCTGTCATGGTGATTTGATCACCGATAGCTTTAATCGTAGCGCGAGGTCGGCTGCCAAGTAAGGAGTATCGGCTATTCTCACCATTACTCTCGGCGCTTTCAAAAAGAAAGGCTTCACCCTCACTACTAATCTTCATGTATGCCGATAGAGGTGTTTCAAAATCGGCTGCTAGCTGGGCGTAGACAGGCACAACGTTGCCTTTTTTTGCAAGGCTGCAAAACTCTTCAATAGGTGGACTGACTGGTAATGTGTTCAACGGGGCAGAGCATGGCTGTAAATTTCATCTGCGCAATCGGAAATCTTTATAAAATGGTGTTTTTAAATTAAAAAAGAAAATGCTCACTCGACCCTTTGGGGGGCTTGAGTTAGAACGGCGCCTCGCAAAGCTAATAATGAATTCATTAGTAGATATACAGTGGGCAAAAAAATTGCCCGATAAAATACGAAAGCGCTTTGATGATAAGCAGCGTTTTCTCTTATGCTGTATTCTCTGTGGTTTGGTTTGCGGTATACTAGCCGTGGTGTTTCACCTGATGATTCACTACACATTTAGTAATCTATGGGAGCTAGCATCTCATTATAATCATCTGGAAGGTCAGACATGGAAGTTTGTCATGATAATGCTTATCGCGCCTACTGTAGGAGGATTGATTTGTGGTCTCGCCATCAAGTATTATGTTCCAGCGGCTATAGGCAGTGGTATACCTCAAACAAAAGAAGCCTATCATAACACAGCAGGGCGTATTCCTTTTTTCACAGGTATCTGGAGGATAATCTTAGGCACGGCCTATGTGGGATTAGGAAATTCATTAGGCCGAGAGGGACCTATGGTTCATGCTTCAGCAGCTGTAGGATCACGTATCGGGCGGTTTATTTTTAAAGATCCTGAGCGTGTTCGGGCAATGATCCCAGTGGGAATGGCTGCCGGTATAGGTGCTGCTTTTAATGCGCCTCTTTCCGCCATAACCTTTGTTTTTGAGGAGTTAATGGATAACTTTTCCACGAAAGCCATAGGTGGTATGGTGGTGGCTGTTGTCATTGCAGCAGCAGTATCACGGTCGATTCTGGGTGAGGATGCGATCTTATCTACTCATTTATCTCTAAATTATGAAACGTCTGTATGGATGCTTGTTGCTATTCCACTAGGTGTAATAGCTGGGTTTTTTGGGCATTTCTTTGTAGGGCTGATTCTTAAGTCGCGTAGCTGGGTGAAGAAGAATAAGTGGCTAGGGGGGTGGTATACTCCAGGTATTGGTGGATTGCTCTGTGGTATTATTGGTTTAAGTGCATGGGGGATAACTGGGTTAATGGGTAAGCCTGAGCACGGGGTTTTTAGTATTGGTTATGAGTCGCTGGAGTCAGCATTTGAAAATAATTTGATCTTCTGGGTGCTGGTTACATTGCTTTTATGTAAGCTGCTAGCTGTTGTGATAAACTACGCTACAGGTGGCAGTGGAGGGCTTTTTTCTCCGACATTATTTTTGGGTGGTATGTTGGGTGGTCTTGTAGGTGTGGTTCTGGTTCAGGCAAATCAGTTAGTCCCTATATTAAATATCCAAGACGGGACCCAGATCGTTGGTGGCTGTGTTCTTCTGGGGATGGGGGCGATGTTTGGCTCTGTGATTCGTTGTCCATTCACATCATTAATCATGATTTTTGAGTTAACTGGGAATTACTCCCTGATATTACCTCTGATGGGTGGAAATATGCTTTCATGGGCGATAGCTCGTAAGTTACGTCCAGTAGCTATTTATGACGCTTTGTTATTAGATAGCGGTGTTTCGCTTAAGCGGATGCCAGCTTATCGAGGCTCCCAAGATTACACCAAGCTACCAGTCCGTGCTATTATGACGCTCGATGTTGTTTCCGTGAATGAAGTGGAGGTGGCTCAGGAGTGTCTCGCTAGATTGAAGCGTGAAGGTGTGCTTCATCATGCTTATACTGTCGTAGATAATGATGGCGCTTTAGTTGGTGTTGTTACTGCGAATGAGCTAAAAGAATGTGCTGCTGATATTGAGATCATTGACATGGTCGCTGATAAAGAAGTGATACATGTAACCCCAGAGTTCTCTATCCGTAGTGCTTCTTTGATTATGGTAGAGCATGATATCCAGCAACTTCCTATTGTAAGTCAGGTGGATGAGACTCGTTTGTTAGGTATTATCACGATGAATGATATCGCAAGACAGCAGAACGCAGCTGAGCTTGGTAATCTCTAGTGAGCGGTATTGTAATTTCGTGCTATTTTAGCTTTTACAAAATGTGGAAATAGGCAAACTTCCGCCGCCCCCGCAATAGGGGTATTTTTTACATATGAGTACACATGATTCTAAATTTATCTCCCGCATCGCTAACGAGTATTCGTTAAGTAATCAGCAGGTTTCGGCTACGGCTAAAATGTTTGCTGAGGGAGCCACTGTTCCATTCATAGCGCGATATCGTAAAGAGGCTACGGGTGGTATGGATGAGGTTCAGATTCTAGGTGTCCGTGACCGTCTTACTCAGTTAGCAGATTTAGAAAAACGTCGTGATGCGATTGTAAAAAGCTTAGAAGAGCGAAAGTTACTAACGCCCGAGCTGAAAAAGAAAGTTGCCGAGGCGGAGACAATGACTCGTCTAGAAGATATCTTTGCTCCATATCGTCCTAAGCGCCGCACCCGTGCGACGATCGCTAAAGACCGCGGACTCGAACCACTAGCTGATTTTATCTGGGAACAACGTGAAAGCAGTTCAGCGGATTCTGAGAAAGAGGCTGCTAACTACATTATCGAGAGTAAGAGTGAAGATGATAAAGCGGAAGCTGTTCCTACTGCAGAAGATGCGCTTTCTGGAGCTCGAGATATCTTGGCTGAAAGGTTCAGTGATGATGCCGACTGCCGATCTGAACTCCGTGAGTTTTTCCTTAAGGAAAGTAATGTAGAGGCGAAGGTGATGTATGGAAAAGAAATAGAACCTGATGCTCAGAAGTTTAAAGACTACTTTGACTGGAGCGAACCATTCTCTAAAGTCCCATCACACAGAATGCTCGCTATGCGCCGAGGGGAAAAAGAAGGATTTATCTTTATGCGGATCAAGGCTGATGAAGAACAGGCCTTAACGATTCTCCGTGGACGATTCGGCGTTACCAATGAAGGGCAATGTGCTGAGCAAGTAGACCTAGCTATCGTGGATTCGTATAAGCGCTTACTAGGGCTTACTCTAGAGACAGAGTGCCGCATGCTTGCTAAAAAAGAGGCAGATGCTGAAGCTGTCCGGGTGTTTGCCGATAATTTACGTGAGCTGTTACTAGCCTCACCACTTGGTCAAAAGCCGATGATCGCTATCGACCCAGCATTTAGAACGGGTTGTAAAACAGTCGTGCTAGATGCTCAGGGAGCATTATTGTTCGATACCGTTCTTCATTTCACCACAGGGAAATCGCAAACTCTGGAAGCAGTTAATGTTCTACAGAAGATGGTAGATAAGTTTAAGATCGAAGCGATCGCTATCGGTAATGGAACAGCATCTCGTGAGACTGAAGCCGCGGTGAGAGCTGCGCAGCTGCCTAAGTCAGTATCGATCATTATTGTGAACGAGTCTGGAGCTTCTATTTACTCAGCTAGTGAAGTGGCCCGTGAAGAGTTCCCAGATAAAGACATCACCGTTCGTGGCGCGGTTTCCATTGGTCGCCGTCTTATGGATCCTCTTGCTGAGCTCGTAAAGCTCGACCCTAAGAGTATTGGTGTTGGCCAGTACCAGCATGATGTTGACCAGTCATTGTTGAAAAGCGGACTCGATGATACAGTCGTTAGCTGTGTAAATGCGGTTGGTGTGGAGGTTAATACAGCTTCAAGACAGTTGCTCGGCTATGTATCGGGTTTAAATTCCGGTATCGCTTCTAATATCATAGCTCATCGTGAAGAGCATGGTCCATTTAAGACTCGCTCAGAGTTAATGAAGGTATCCCGTCTAGGGGATATCGCTTATCAGCAAGCAGCAGGTTTCTTGCGTATTCGTGGAGGAGAGCATCCGCTTGATAGCTCCTCTGTGCACCCTGAGCGCTATGAGTTAGTCGAGAAAATGGCATCGGATCTAGGCTGCGATTTAGAGACACTTATAAAAGATCCAGCTACTAGGAAAAAAGTTCAGCTGAATAACTATATTACTGAAGAAGTGGGATTACCTACTCTGAAGGATATTATAAATGAGCTAGCAAAGCCAGGGCGTGACCCTCGTGCTCAGTATGAAAGCTTCTCATTTGCCGATGGTGTTAATCAGGTTTCAGACTTATCTGAAGGAATGAAGCTACCGGGTATCGTGACGAATGTGACTAACTTTGGAGCTTTTGTGGATGTAGGTGTTCACCAAGACGGCCTTGTTCACATTTCGCAGTTGGCAGATCAGTTTGTATCAGACCCAGCTGAGTTTGTAAAAGTGGGTCAGAAAGTTCAGGTAACCGTAACCGAAGTCGACCTTGAGAGAAAACGTATCGCGTTATCGATGAAGAAAGATCCTTCACAACAAGGCCAGAAGCAACGTAATCAACGAGGAGCTCAGTCTGACCGAAGGGGACGCTCTGATAACCAGCAAAACAAATCTAGAGGTGGTCAGAGAAGCGGTAATAAAAGACCGCAGAGAGGGAACGAGCAACTTGGGGGTAACTGGTTTGAGCAAGCTTTAAAGAACGGTAGGTAAAAAAACTACCTAAATACTAATAAAGCCGCTTTGAAGAAAATTCAAAGCGGCTTTATTAGTTTAGGTGACTTGTTGTATTATCACTCTATATTTTCAGGTTAGGGGGAATTTTTAGTTAAGGGGGTAAAAAACTATTACTGATCTTGTATTGTGTTTTTGTTTTAGATTCGACGTTGTTCGCCTTTCTAATTACGTAGATTGCCATATTAATAATATGGTCACATTTTTGCATTAGTTTTTTATCATAAGCTGGAGGTTCTATTCCTAATGTTTTATATGATAGGGTTAAAATAGGTTATTTGCTAAGATATTCAAAAGGTGCTTTAAGTGCGGGCAGCTATTGATTTTGCAGTGGTTTTAGGGCTCTTTTATTTAAATAAATGATATTGCACCGAGTAATGATTAATTTAACAAGAAATGATCGAAGCAAGTGTTGACTGAAAGGCTTCCCTGACCATACTACTAATCATTCGTGAGCTAAATTTTCTCACGTAATCAATTATTGGAATATACCCATGGCTAATTACGCAATTAATGGATTTGGACGTATCGGACGCAATGTACTGCGTGCACTCATCGAAAGAGGTGAGCTGAAGAACGTCGTCGCAATCAACGATCTTACAGATAACAAGACACTCGCACACTTACTTAAGTATGACTCATCTCAGGGTCGTGTTTCTTATGATGTAAGCTATGATGACTCTTCAATCATCGTCGACGGTCACACAATCCTTGCAACAGCTGAGCGTGATCCAGCAGCACTACCATGGGCAGCGAACAAGGTAGACGTTGTATTAGAATCTACTGGATTTTTCACAAAGCGCGAAGGAGCAGAGAAGCACATTCAGGCAGGAGCTAAAAAGGTTCTTGTTTCAGCTCCAGCTACTGATCCCGATTTGACAATGTGTATCGGTATCAATGATGACCTATACGATGCAGCAAAGCACAATATCGTTTCTAATGCATCATGTACTACAAACTGTTTAGCACCTCTTGTAAAAGTGCTTAATGATAAGTGGGGTATTGAAAAAGGCTTCATGAGCACAATTCACAGTTACACTGGTGATCAGAACTTATTAGACGCGCCACATAGTGACTTGCGTCGTTCTCGTTCAGCAGCGGTTAACATTATACCATCATCTACAGGTGCAGCTCGTGCCATTGGTGAAGTGATCCCAGAAATGAAGGGTAAGCTTAATGGCGGTGCATTCCGTGTTCCTACACCTACTGGTTCACTTACAGACTTTACTGCGATCCTTAAATCTGACGTTACAGCAGAAGAGGTAAACGAGGCGTTCAAAGAAGCGGCTGAGGGCCGTATGAAAGGTGTGCTTGAGTATTCTGAAGATCCACTCGTTCTTCAGGACATCGTAAGTAACCCACATAGCTCAATACTCGATTCACAGACTACGATGGTGCTCGAGGGTAACTTCGTAAAAGTATGTTCATGGTATGATAATGAGTGGGGATACTCATGTCGTGCAGCTGAGGGTCTTGCGATGCTCGGTAAATCACTTTAATTTTCTATTTTTTGATATCAACTAACGGGGAAGGGCAACTTTCCCCGTTTTTTGTTTTCAGAGTCTCTATTTTTATTTTTTCTAAACTATCCACCTAATATATATGCCTAAATTAAGCATTCGCGACCTTAACGTAGACGGTAAAACAGTTCTCATGAGAGCTGACTTCAATGTACCTCTCAACAGTGCCGGCGAGATCACAGACGACACCCGCATCGTAGCTGCACTCCCTACTATCCAACACCTTCTTAGTGGTGGAGCTAAACTCACTCTTTGTTCACATCTAGGCCGCCCTGCAGGTGAGCCTGACCCTAAAGCCTCGCTTAAGCCTGTTGCTTTACGTCTTAGTGAGTTACTAGAGCAGGAGGTTGTATTTGCAGAAGACGCTGTTGGTGATGCTACTACTGAAGCCCGTGCCGCACTTAAGCAAGGTGATGTTTTACTATTAGAAAATACTCGTTTTCACGCTGAAGAAAAAGCGAATGATGCTGACTTCGCGAAGGCTCTCGTTGGATGTGCTGAGATCTTTGTAAATGATGCATTTGGCACAGCTCACCGCGCTCACGCATCTACAGAAGGTGTAACTCATCACGTATCACAGAGTGCCATGGGTTTACTTGTAGAAAAAGAACTAGAGTTCTTACAGAGTAAACTTGAAAGCCCAGAGCGTCCATTCCTAGCGATTATGGGTGGAGCTAAAGTGGGGGATAAGATTCAGGTAATTAACGCTATTATGGAAAAAGCCGATATCATCATGATCGGTGGTGGTATGGCATATACTTTCCGTAAGGCCCAAGGTTACAAAATTGGTAACTCACTCTGTGAAGATAAATACTTAGATCTCGCATTAGAGATTATGAAAAATGCTGAGGAAAAAGGTGTTAAGTTCCTTCTCCCGGCAAACACACGTGTGACCCAAGAGTTTTCTGATACCGCACCTACTAAGGTTACTGTCCCTTATGCTGATGGTGGTGGAATCGAAGACGGCTGGGAAGGTATCGACATCGGTGATGTCGCTATCACTGAATACGTAGAAGTCATTAAAGGTGCAAAAACAATCCTATGGAATGGTCCTATGGGAGTGTTTGAAAAAGACAACTTCGCTGCAGGAACTAAGGCTGTCACAGCAGCTATTGCTGAAGGTGATGCGATGAGCATCGTCGGAGGTGGTGACTCAGTAACAGCCGTTAACAAGTTCGGTAATGCTGATGATTTTGGCTTTATGTCCACGGGTGGAGGCGCTTCACTCGAGCTGCTAGAAGGCAAAGAACTCCCAGGAGTAGCAGCCTTAACAAATGTTTAATCCCTCTATTAATTTTAATAAAACTCACACTAAATAAATATTATGCGTAAACCTATTATTGCAGCGAACTGGAAAATGAATAAAGGCCCTAAAGAAACGGCTGACTTCCTAGCTACATTCACTGCTAAGCTCAATAACCTCACTGATGAAGTAGACGTCGTTATTGCTCCTCCTTCTATTAGTCTAGCTAAAGCTACCGAGTCACTTAATTCGAACTCGAGTGTATCCATCGCAGCTCAGAATGTTTCTGAAAATGATAATGGAGCATTCACTGGTGAAGTTAGCACCATGATGCTTAAGGAGCTCTTTGTTCGTTATGTCATCATTGGTCATAGTGAGCGTCGTACACTTTTTGGTGAAACTGATGCCATTATCAATGCTAAGATCAAGCAGGCTCGTATATCGAACCTCAAGCCTCTTTTCTGTATTGGTGAAACTCTTGAAGAGCGTGATGCTGGTAAACTTGAAGACGTACTACGCACACAGATTTCAGGTGGTCTAAAAGATATCTCAGAGAAAGACATGAAAGAAATCGTCGTTGCCTATGAGCCTGTATGGGCAATCGGCACAGGGCGTACAGCCTCAGCTGAACAAGCGCAGGAAGCACACGCATTTGTTCGCTCAGTTATTGCTGACCTATACAGTCAAGATATAGCAGACAAAGTGCGCATCCAATACGGTGGCAGCATGAAGGCCGCTAATGCAGCAGAACTACTAAGTCAGCCAGATATTGACGGCGGCCTTGTAGGTGGTGCAAGCCTTGAGCCACAGAGCTTTCTAGACCTTATCAACGCTGTAGCTAAAGCGTAATTTCTTTAGTAAGCGTTACAGTCGCTTTTTATAGGGCAGAAGTCACATCATGTGGCTTCTGCTTTTTTAGTTTATAGAATCGACTACCTCTGCAGCTATTC
>CAYNLE010000054.1:0-5317 GCA_964397975.1 uncultured Verrucomicrobiales bacterium
AGAGGCCGTTTTCACAGCTGATATGAATACTTTCTTGAGGCTTTGTTTTAGCGACTTCAGGAGTAGTTTTTTCTGTTTCAGAGCTGTCTGGTGTATCTGTAATGACAGGTTCCAGTTTTTGCTCTGGAGCAGGGCTTTCAGTATATAAATCTTTTTGGTTTATATCTGTTAGGAAAGATTTGACCTCTTGATTTACATCAGCTTGTTCTTTTTTAGTGTTCTGAATGGTCGCTAAGCTTTTATTTTGTTCCTCTTGAACCTTTTGAGTGATGGGCTCAGCTAAGCGGTCGAGTTCAGTGAGCTGACTTTCAGTAAGCCTGTTAGGAGGCTCTGCCATCAGTATGGCTGTCGATCCTGTGATAAGAGCTCCGGTAAGTGCTTTTTGTGTTTTCTGAATGAGAGGGGGAGAGTTTTTGTTCATCTCTGTTTTTGTTGATGCCTGTTCCTGTTGGGAGGTGAAAATAGTAATAGCTGGACCTTTTAGAAAAGCTCGTTTGCTTTGTTGGTGGAGGGTGAGCTGAGTCCCTTTAGCTGAGAAGCCGTTACCGCTGATAGTGGTTTTTTTTTGCGACCGCAGGGTAGACTTTTTTTGATTATAAAAAGCTTCACTCATATTTGTTTTAAATTGAGTGCTACCGTCATTATTATAATACTCTACATAGACGTTGGTTGCTTTGATAACAGATTTTTCAAGAACGGTTAGTGTGTCTGCGGTAAGAAGAGAAATAGGTATGAAGTCCTTGTTGTAACGAGGAAACGTGACGTCTGTTAGTATGCTTCCTTCAGGTAAGATGTCTAAGCTAGGAAATGCACCGTTTGATTTCTCTTTCTTTTTTGCAGACCAGACTGGAGTAACCATACTTATAAGCAGTAGTGCTACTGATAAGCTAGATATCGTAAATGGATTACTCCGGGTCATGTATGATAGTAGTATGACTTAATTCTGTAAGGTTTAGCTGTGTGCCGCGTGATGGACTGCTAGCAGCTTCGTTAGGACAGCCTCTATCTCTTCAAGAGGTATTTGGTTGGGGCCGTCAGACATTGCTTTTTCAGGATTTGAGTGAGTTTCCATGAATACGCCGTCCACACCTGTGGCAACGGCTGCACGTGCTAATACAGGTGCTAGTATACCGTCTCCTCCAGTAGTGCCACCGAGACCTCCTGGTCTCTGAACAGAGTGGGTGGCATCAAAGATGACCTTAACGCCTAAGTCTCTCATCCAGTAGAGTGAGCGCATGTCGGTGACGAGGTTGTTATAGCCGAAGGTTGTGCCTCGCTCTGTAAGGTAGAAGTTTTCACAGTTAAATGACTTCATCTTTTCAGCAATAGGCTTCACATCCCAGGGTGCTAAAAATTGACCTTTTTTGATGTTAACTGGGCGGCCAGTGTCTGCACAGGCTTCTAGTAAGTCTGTCTGGCGGCAGAGAAAGGCTGGAACCTGTAAGAGGTCGATATGTTCTGCAGCGATGGCTGCTTGTTCTGCTGTATGGATATCTGTAGTGACAGGAACATTGAGCTCTTTACCTATTTCCCCGAGGATACGACAGCCTTCTTCGACTCCGATTCCGCGGAATGAGCCTACAGATGTTCGGTTAGCTTTGTCATAGGAAGCTTTGAAAATGAATTGAATCTTCGTTCTGTCAGCTATCTCTTTGAGTGAGCGAGCCATTTGCCATGCAAATTCTTCAGATTCTAGAGCACAAGGGCCGAGGATAAAAAAGGGTGATGAGGGATCGATGGAAAGATTACCTATTTGATTCATAATGTAATGGAACTGCTTAACACCATAGACATGGCTACTGAAAACCGCACGCTAATTCAGCTTATATTTTTCTTCAGCAAGTACAGCAGCGCCGATGATGCCAGCTTGGTTCCCGAAGAGGGCTGGTAAAATGGATAAATGATCTCGGAAAGGAGGCGCTAGCCGATGATGAAGGTAACTTCGTAATGGTGTAAATAGGTGGTCGCCAACAGCGGCTACGCCGCCGCCGATGATCACGGCATCTGGATTAAATAGCCAGCAAGTATTGGCAATAGAGCAGGCGAGTTTCTCTGCGACATTACTCCATATTTCTATAGCTGTCTCGTCCCCCTTATCGGCTAGCTCTGAAAGGGCCTTAGGGCTCCATGATTCGACCGGTTTATTAATGCCTAGTTTGGCATATGATTCCTGGGCTTCGGCTGCGATTGCTTGATTGCCGATGTATTCTTCGATCGCCCCAGAGTTTCCATGCGTGCCTGCTTTACCTTGGTAGTCGATTGAGGTCTGTCCTATTTCAGCCGCTGTGGTATTGGCTCCGCCGATTAGATTTCCGTTGGAGATGATGCCACCACCGAGACCTGTTCCTAGGGTTAAGCAGAGTAAGTTATCGATGCCTTTACCAGCTCCATGTTTCCATTCTGCATATGCCATGCAGTTAGCGTCATTGTCGATATAACAGGGGAGTTGTGTGAGCTCGTAGATGCTTTTAGTGAAGAGGAAGCCTTCCCAGCCTTTAACATTTGGTAGGGTGTGGATGGAGCCTTCTTTGGTGTTGATGTAGCCAGGTATGCCAGCTCCTACGGCCTTGATGTCAGTGTGTGAGTTTTTCAGCTCGTTAATGACGGCTGCGACTTTATTAATAAGTGTGCTAGGAGAGTCGTAATCTTGTGTGAATATAGGTTCACATTGGTGAATGGTATTTTCACCTATTACTATTCCGATTTTTACGGAAGTTCCGCCGAAGTCGATTCCTATCATTTTAGGAGAGTCAGAGTTAGGAGGCTTTGGAGATTGGGTAGACATTATTTTATAAATTAAGGTCGGCGATAATACGTAATCCTTCGAGGGTCAGACGAGGATTCAGATGCTGAATTTCAGGAAGCTCTTTTGTTATTAGTGCGGCATCGCCACCAGTTGCTATGACGGTAGGCTGAGTAGGTAGCTCGAGGCAGAGTTGGTTAATGATTTCTCGGACGAGTCCTCGATAGCCGTAGACGGCACCACTAAGCATGGCTTCTTCGGTAGATTTACCAATGGCGCTTTGTGGTTCCTCTAGTTGAATGTGTGGTAGCAGGGCTGTTCTTCGTGATAAGCCCTCGGTCATGGATGCTAAGCCTGGAGCGATAACGCCACCTAGATAAGCTGCTTTTTCCTGTCCTTCAGAGGCTGATAAAATGTCAAAAGTAACAGCAGTTCCAAAATCTAAGACAATAGCAGGTCCTCCATATAGATGCTGAGCTGCAACCGTATTAGCTAGTCGGTCTGCTCCTATTTGCTCAGGTTTTGGGTAGAGTATATGAATAGGGAGTTTACTTTGATAGCTGAGCTGGTGGCAGGGTTTACTATTTAGAAATCTTTTTAAAACCTGAGCCTTATCAGGAACCACGGAGCTGATGATGGAGGCGTCCCAATTTTGAATGGATGATGAGCCGTTGAGGGTTTCCTTTAGGCGGCTCTCAGAAATTTCAGTGGTGGGTATAATTTCCTGATCAGGTAGAAGCATCCCGTTCTCGGCGATGACAAACTTGGTTCGTGTGTTGGAATTATCAATAATGAGCGTCCGCATAAAGTGGTTATAGAATATGTAGGAATAGGAGCTGAGGGAAGTCTGATATTGTATTTTTGTCAGTAATAGATCTTTGCTTCGAGACGCAAAAAAACTGGGAGCGCAATGAAGCACTCCCAGTTTTTAATTATATTAACAAATATTCTATTGAAGCCTATTCGTTGTAGGCAGGCACACCGTGCTCAGCTACGTCAAGACCTTCAGCTTCTTCAGCTTCGTCTACGCGAACTCCCATGATGAGTTTGATGATGTAGAATACTACGAATGAGAAGATGAAAGCGAACGCTCCGATTGATATTGTGCCAATCACTTGTGTGATAAGGCTAGTCTCAACACCTTCAAGTGTAAGGAACGGTAGACCGATACAGATTGTTCCCCAGATACCGCATACGCCGTGAACTGAGATAGCACCTACAGGATCGTCAATTTTGATTTTATCAAAGAACAATACAGAGAAGACTACGAGAATACCAGCTATAGCACCTGCAATAGAAGCTCCGATAAGAGTGAGCTGATCAGCACCAGCTGTTACACCTACTAGTCCAGCAAGGATGCCGTTGAGTGACATAGAGAGGTCAGGCTTCTTAAGGATGACCCATCCTGTGAACATACAAGCAAGGCCACCACAGGCAGCTCCAAGTGCTGTAGTTACGATGACGTATGAAATAGCGCTAGGGTTAGCTGAGAGAACAGATCCGCCGTTAAAGCCGAACCATCCGAACCATAGTAGGAATGCTCCGATAGAAGCTAATGGCATGTTACTTGGTAAAATAGGTTTGACCCCACTCTTAGTATACTTGCCTTTACGTGCGCCTAATACGAGCACACATGCAAGAGCTGCAAATCCACCAAATGCGTGAACTACAGAAGAACCAGCAAAGTCATAAAAGCCCATGCCGTCTAGGACTCCGCCGCCCCACTTCCAGCTGCCTGTGATAGGGTAAGCAACACCAACGAGGAGAACTGCGAAGATCATGAAGCTGGAGAGTTTTACTCGTTCAGCAACTGCTCCAGAAACAATAGTAGCTGCGGTTGCTGCAAACATGGCCTGGAAGATGAAATCAGCAAAGCCTGTCTGGCAGAGGCCTGTGCCACCGTATGAGATGTCTGTGCTGCCGTAGTCTGCATTGGAGATAGGAGAGCCGAATGCAAAGAGGCCATTGAAGTCACCAGGATACATAGCATTAAAGCCATAAATCGCGTAAAGAACGAGGCCTGAGCATATGATGAAAACATTTTTAAAGAGGATGTTTACTGTGTTTTTACGCTGACAAAGACCTGACTCAATACATGAAAAACCTAAGTGCATGATAAATACGAGGAAAGCACAGATAAGAATCCAAAGATTTGATAAGGCGAAGAAGGGTGCGTCTTCATAGCGATCATAGTATCCTTCTGCTGCAGATTTTTGCTCGCTAGATAGGAGTGATGTATCTCCACCGAATTGCATGTATTTATAAATGCTCTTACCGATTAGGTCGACAGCGCCTTCGTCGTAATCAGCGTGATCTGAATCAAGCATTTCGGTAGTGACTTTGTAGTCTTCAACGGATGGGTCAATTATTTCAGCTTTCACTGTCGATACGCTTCCTAAGAAGGCGACCACAGTTACTAAGAGAAACAGTTTAACTGCATTGTATGTATTCTTACTCATTAGTTTATTCTATGTATTTTGTCCTTTAGACAGCTTTGGTTCAGCATGATGCGTGCCAGATTCCTCCTAAGTGAAAATAAGTTGGAGTTAGTCACATTATACTCATTCATGGATT
>CAYNLE010000054.1:5417-14305 GCA_964397975.1 uncultured Verrucomicrobiales bacterium
GCAACTTCAGCTTCTGCTGAAATTGAAACATCAATACATGCGGGCTATCATTCAAACTATGAGTTCCGTGGTGTTGATCTAGGAGACTCGCTTTTTACAGCTGGTATCGATGCAAGTAAGGATCTCGGTGGAGGATTTACGGCTAATGTAGGTATCTGGTATGGTGAGACTTTTGATAACGGTTCTAATGACTTTGATGAAGTTGACTACTATGTAGGTTTAACTAAGTCATTCGGTAACTTCGACTTAAGTATTGGATATACATGGTATGATTTCCCTGGTGCTAGTGCTGGAGATACATCTGAGTGGTATGTAGGCGCTTCTACTGAAATTGGTTATGGTATTGGCTTATCATTAACTTATTTCAGAGATGTAGATCTATTTGACGCTGCTTACATTGAGCTAGCTGCTACTAAGTCATACAAGCTTAACGCTTGCACTGGCCTTGATCTAGGTGTTGGTGTTGCATACAGTGACGGCTACAATGGAGATACTGATGGTGGCGATCTAGACGGCTTAAACCACTACTACATATCAGCAGCTCTTCCATGGGAAGCTGGTAGCGGTATCACTGTAACTCCATACATTAAGTATGTTCTTGCTGATAGTGACCTAGTTAGTGATCTAGAAAGTGGTAATGACGACAACACCCTGCTTGGAGGTGTTTCGCTTAGCTACTCATTCTAATTTATTAGAAAGCTAATTTCTTACAAAATGGAGACTTGTATTACACAGGTCTCCATTTTTTGTTTTTATGGACTTTGTTAGGAGTCAGTTAAAGAAAGCTTTAGTCGTATAGCTTTTTCGATACTAATGGAAGAACTTACCTAGCATGGATTCAGTTAGATTGTAGCCGTCTTCACCTAGAAAGTGGTTATATTAGCAAATAACTTATTTTTCAGACTAGCCGATTACTGAGCCAGCCCTTTGTTACTCCTCAGAGTCTGAGTTGTTTTCAACATTGGCGTAGAGCGTCCGGATGTTGAGCAGGGCTTTCTCTAGTAATTGAGCCTCTTGATCTGTGAGGTTGCCTTTTGTTTTTACAGCGAGCATTTCCAGTGAATCTAAGACCGTGGCTGCAGCCTTTAAATTAATACTCGTTTCACCAGTCGAGGGATGGGGGAGTTGACCTAAAAATAGACCTGCATTTTGAGCCTGAAGATAGATGAAGTCGTTAAAGCGTTGATCACTCATAGTTTGAATAGGTTGCGGTAGTTAGTGAGAATGGATTACTTAAGGAGTGACAGATACGATGACAGGGTCGTGTGAGCCAAAGTATTTTTTAGCTGCAGCTTGCACTTGCTCAGCTGTTAAAGCTTTAATCTTTTCAGGCGTCTGTTGATGGTTGTCAGGGGCGAAACCTAGTAGGTTATCGATAGCACTTAAGCGTGCTAGAGACCCTAGTTTTTGATTCGCTAGAGCATTAGATGCTAACCATGTTATTTTGACGCTCTCTAGTGTCTCCTCAGGTATGCCGTTTTCAGCGATCGTTTTGATCTCAGTAAGAAGGGTTTTCTTAGCTAGTTCAAGCTGGTCAGGAGAGGTTCCTAGGTAAAATGCTACCATACCTGTATTGATACCGTGGAACTGGGTGGTGCTGACATAGTAGGCAAGGCCGAGTTCTTCACGAATTTTAGTAAAGAGAGGCCCTGCCATGTCTGTGCAGTAGTCGTTGATTAATTCTAGTGCGTTGCTGTCTTCGGCAGAAACACTGGGGCCAGTGAAGCCGATAGTGAGCACGGCTTGCTGTTTATCTAACTTTAGTTCGTGACTGCTAGGGCTGGGCGCTGCGATTTCTTGATGTTGAATACGCTGACCTTCAGTAAGTTTATCAAAGGCATCAGAGACAGCTTTAATGGCAGCTGCTGTGTTAATATCACCGAAAATGGAAATGACTGTGTTTTTAGCCGTGAAATATTTTTTGTGATGCGCTCTTAGCTCAACGCTTGTGAGCTTAGGCAGTGATGTTTCAGATCCTCCTAGAGGTAGCCCGTAACCAGTTTCGCCAAATAATGAGGGCCTCATCTTTTTAAACGCAACGGAGAGTGGGTCTGTAGCTTGTTCCTGGAGTCCCGCTAGCATAGCGACGCGTTCTTTATCGATCGAGTCCTCAGGGAGTGACGGGTTTTGATAAATATCGGCTAAAATACCAAGGGTAGTGGGCAGGTCAGTTTTTAAGCAAGAGGCTGATGTGAGTGTTGTATTATTACCACAGCTGACTCCGAAGCTTGCTCCCATGGTGTCCATGGTCGTTGCTATTTCTTCACCTGACTTCGTTGTTGTTCCTTTTGGTAGGATTTTAGATAGTAAGCTATTGATACCTGAGGTTTCTGGTGTTTCAGAAAGTAAACCCGTTAGTGTGGCAATGGTGATGGACACTGTAGGTAAACGAGTATCCTCTCTGGTGAGAATTGTTAAGCCGTTTGGCAGGGTATGACTCTGTATTTCTTTTCTTTGAGAAGCTTCTTTTTTATCAATACCGGACTCTACGCGGTCTTCCGGATCGAGAGATGTGACGGTAAGCTTGTCTTGAGTTAGGTATTTTTTAGCAACACGCTGAATATCTTCGCTCGTGATCTCAGAGATAGAGTCGATGTAGTCTTTGGTAAAATTGAGATTACGAGCTTCATGCCAGTTAGACGCTAAATCTGAAGCTCTTCCAGATGCCGTTGTCAGTGTGCGGAACTGACTAACGAGGGTCATACGCTTGGCCTTTTCTAACTCGTCAAAAAAGTCACTATGGTGAAGTGAGTCTATTTCTTGCAGGATTCGTTTTTCTAGTTCGTCACGTTTGTCATGGTCGACAATGGCTGAAATACAGAACATTCCAGGGAGAAGCGGTGGCATTGAGCTCCACGCTCCGATGTGGTGGCAGAGATCGGTGTTTTCTCTGATGTTTTGATAGAGTCTACATGATCTACCATTACCGATGATGGTAGAAAGAAGATCGAGAATAGCTGAATCCGCATTTTCGAGACTAGGTGTTTGCCATGCGAGGTTGAGCTTCGTGGTAGGGATTTTAAATTGTTTTCTTTTTAGCCTTTTACCGAGCTGTGACGGTTCTGGGTGAACAGTGACAGGGTGGGTGAAGCTCCTTGGCATCTCAGCGGTTAGTTCCTCTAGTTCCTCTAGCAGTTGAGCCTTATCAAAGTCGCCTGAAATACTGATGAAGGCATTTTCTGTAGTATAGCGCTGCTTATGATATGCGAGCATATCATCGTGAGTGAGCTGATTAAATAAATCAAGGTGGCCGATGATAGGTTGCCTACGAGGATCTGTGCTATAGGTAGTAGAGTGGAGAAGCTGACTGTTTTGGTCGTCAGGATCATCTAACCCCATGTCGATCTCGCGGCGTATCACATCTTTTTCCTTTTCGAAGTCTTCGATAGGGAAAGAGGGGGCGAAAACCATCTCTGTGAGAACGCTAAGGAACGTTTTAGCACTAACAGATGGGCCGTCGATATAGTAAACGGTTCTACCAAAAGTAGTGTAGGCGTTCCATTCGCCGCCAGCCGCCTGCACTGTATCAGCTAGTTCGGTGCCAGTGTAGCTCTTGGTTCCCTTGAAAACCATGTGCTCCAGCATATGCGAAATACCTGACCCTAAGTAGTTTCCTTCATGAATACTACCAGTTTCCACCCAGATCTGAGTACTGATGACTGGGGCTGAACTATCAGCGTCGAGGATGACCGTAAGTCCATTGTTAAGCGTGTGAACACTTGCTTGCGTTTCAGGAAACTGCATGAGCGGGATAGTGATTGTATTTTAAATCGTTTATAAACTACTCTCTTACGCGCTCGATATTTGCGCCTAACATGATGAGTTTATCATCGATGTTTTCATAACCACGGTCAATGTGGTAGAGGCGGTTGATCTCGGTAGTTCCCTCTGCACAGAGTCCAGATAGCACGAGTGCAGCTGACGCTCTAAGGTCGGATGCCATGACGGGAGCTCCTGACATGATTTTGGAGCCTTTTATGATAGCGGTTCCATTGTCCACTTTGATATCGGCTCCCATGCGTGACATTTCTGCACAATGCATGAAACGCTGCGGGAAGATGGTATCTTCTACAACTGAGATTCCTGGGGTGATGGCAAAGAGGGAGGTGAACTGTGCCTGCATATCTGTAGGGAAGCCAGGGTAGGGAGCTGTGACAATGTTAACTCCTTTAGGTGATTTACCAGCTTTGACGACACAGGAGTCGCCTTTTTCATTAAAGGTAACTTCGTGTCCAGCATCGAGTAAAAGCTGAGTGGATGGAGTAAGGTGCTCTTCGCGTACGCGGCTAATGGTGACGCCCTCGTCTTTACAGCCAGCCATAGCTGCTGCTACCATAAATGTGCCAGCTTCGATACGGTCAGGGATTACGGTGTGCTCCACGCCATGAAGTTTCTTTACACCAGTAATCTCAATGCGGCGAGTGCCAGCGCCTTCGATCTTGGCTCCCATTTTGATAAGGAAATTAGCAAGGTCGACTACTTCGGGTTCACAGGCAGCGGACTCAATGATCGTTGTGCCTTCTGCTAGAACAGCAGCCATCATGAGGTTATCTGTTCCCAAAACAGTAGGGCCATGCTTACCACGTAGATCTACCTCTTTTCCGTGAAGGCCAGATGGCGCTTCCATGATCATGTTACCGCCTGTCATGTCGATCTCTGCACCGATTGCTTGTAAGCCCTTTAAGTGAAGGTCAACAGGGCGATCACCGATGATGCAGCCTCCTGGGAGTGAAACGTGAGCTTTATGAAGTCGAGCAAGCAAGGGCCCCATCACACAGATGGATGCGCGCATTTTACGAACGATCTCGTATGGAGCATTATGGCTTATGTTTGCGGCTGTGATACGTACAGTTCCACTAGAGCGTTCTACTTCACAACCTAGAGCAGCTAATATCTGAATCATGTAGTTCGTGTCAGATACATCTGGAACACGGCGTATGATGCAGGTCTCACCAGTGAGGAGAGTGGCAGCAAGGATGGGTAGTGAGGCGTTTTTAGAGCCGGAGATATGAACAGTCCCCTTGAGTGCAGAGCCGCCGTGAACGAAAAGTTTATCCATGATTGTATTTGTGGTGATTATTTTAAATAAAAAGTTACGGTAATGTAGCTACTGGGAATCGAGCGATCTGATTAAGGTCTTTGTGCGTAGTTATATCTTTAAAGCCTGATTCTGAGAGCATACGCTCAACGGCGTCGGCTTGATCATACCCTATTTCTAAAGCAATAATACCGCCAGAATGCATATGTGATGGAGCTTGCTGAATGAAATCACGCAAGATGTCCAGCCCATCTTTTCCTCCGAAGAGTGCTAAGTCTGGGTCATGGTGCACTTCGGTAGAGAGTTTCTCTCTATCTGTCTCAGCGATATAAGGTAAATTTGCTGCGATAAGGTGGTATTTCTCGCCTTTGAGTTCACTAAATAGTGATGTTTCTACCAGCTTGTGACGTGGTGTTCCGAGTAGCTCGGCATTTTCTGCTGCTAAGCTGAGGGCCTCTGTAGATACATCCGCGAGTGTGACCTCGTGGTATCGATCCGTTAACTCACCAGCCAGACTTAGTCCAAGCACGCCTGAGCCAGTTCCCATATCGAGGATGTTGAGTTTCCCGTCACCTTTTGGTTCAGCCACGTCAGTTTCGTCCTCATTTACAAGTGGGCTAAGCGGTTCTGGAAGCGGTTGCTTTTTTACCAATGCGGGTAGGCCAAGAATGATGGAGACTAACTCCTCAGTTTCTGGGCGAGGTATCAGTGCGCGGGAGTCTGTTTTGAACTCTCTACGGTAAAACTCTACGGTGCCTAGTAAGTGCTGGAGAGGCTCTCCTTCTGCGCGCCGCTTAAGGAGTGCTCTTAGTGGATTTAGCTCACCTTCGGTCATTGGTCGGTCGAACTGCATGTAGAGCGACATACGTGAGCAGCCGAGCTGATGAGAGACAAGCGTTTGCATATTACGACGCGCGTCGTCGATGCCTTTTTGCTTCAGATAGGAGGTTCCTTTTTCGATGGTGTCGAGGACAGTGGTGCTCAAAGATTTAAAAAGCTAATGTTACGTAAAGGTTATGCCTACAGGACAGTGGTCTGACCCCATAGTTTCACATAAAATAAATGCGTCATCGATACGGTCGATAATCGATGGTGAGGAGCAGAAGTAGTCGATCCGCCAGCCTACGTTTTTTTTACGTGCTCCAGCGCGGTAGCTCCACCATGAGTAAGCGTCTGCTTTGTCTGGGTGAAAATGGCGAAATGTATCGATGAATCCCGCAGATACGATGTTGTTGAATTTAGCGCGCTCTTCATCACTGAAGCCTGGGTTTTTATGGTTTGTCTTTGGGCGTGCTAGGTCGATCTCTTGATGTGCCACATTCAGGTCGCCACAGAAGATAACGGGCTTTTTTTTCTCTAGATCCAGGCAGTAAGCGAGGAAGTCATCATCCCACCTCTGTCGGTAGTTGAGCCGGGTTAGCTCGCTTTTTGAGTTCGGGGTGTATACCGTGACGAGGTAAAACTCCTCATACTCAGCTGTGATCACGCGGCCCTCGGTATCATGCTCGTCGATCCCCATACCATTGGTTACTGAGAGTGGTTCTTGCTTAGTAAATATGGCGGTGCTGGAGTAGCCTGGTTTATCGGCTGAGTTCCAGTAAGTGTGGTAGCCAGCTACTTCTAGCGGTAGGTCGACTTGCTCAGAGCGTGCTTTTGTCTCCTGTAAACATAGGATGTCTGGCTCATGCTCGGTGATGAACTCGGCAAAGTTTTTCTTAATGACGGCTCGGATTCCGTTTACGTTCCAGGAGATTATTTTCATGAAGTGATTCGACCTTTTAGGGTAGTTGTTTTGGTATATCCAGTTCAAATACAAAAAACGATTAAGCTATTTTCAGTCTTAATGATTTTTGAGTTTCTTTGATTAATTTTTGCTCAACGTCGGCGTCTTTAGCGATCGTTTTCCACTGGCTGACAGCCTCGGTGACTTCTTGAACGATCGTCTTGGCTCTACCTCGTTTCATCAGCGCTGCCTTGGCGCATTTTTCGAAGTCCTTAAGGGTGAATGAATCGGTTTTACCGTTCATGCTCATTTGGTGGCTGGATGTATATCGCCCTGTTGGGTTGTGGCTATAGGTGATATCAAAAGCAGGGGAGAGCTTCCATTGGCCTCGTTTATTCATCAGGAATGCGATGTTTTTGACGTGGTCATTTTGGTTACACGCGATGATATTATATACCATGCGGCGGAACTGCTGTTCGATGTCATACATGCTGAGCTTGAGTTGCCTCATCACGAGGAAGCACTGCTCGTAGGAGTGGTGTCCTACCATGTTAAAGTCTAGGTGAGCTATGGCGCAGAGGCTCTGCATGTGGATTTTCTCTCCTGTGTCTGACCGATCAAAACGTTGGGTTAAAAAGTGATGGCGTCCGTTTTCCTCAAGTAGTTTACAGGGCATCATCTCTATACCTGCAGCTTTTGCCATGTGAGAATAGGCGTATTCTCGGACAGTGTAGCCCGTGGGGTCATGGAGCCCTTTATCGTTATTCTCTTTATTCTTATTGGAGGCTACGCCGTCAAATTTTAGCAACCAGTGCTCGAAGTCTGTGCCCTCTGTATCTATCTGCCCAGAGCAGAGCTCTTGTGTCTTTGGGTTCCAGCCGATGACGGCCTTCGCTCTTGCTCCGCCGGCGGATGTTCCTACCTGCAGTATTTCGGATAACGTAGCGGTGTCATCCGTTTGTTCCGTGAAAAGGTCATCGAAGTTCAGCTGGTCTTGTAGCTCTACCCTGTTACTGAGGGTATTTGATGCTAGCTCGACGAGTTGATCGATTTTTAGTCGATGTGATGAGCTAGGTTCAGGTTTGGTTGCGGGCACAAATTCAAGCGCTCCCATACCACAGTTGCCAGTGTAGCAGAGTCTTTCGATTGCGTTAAATGACTCGGTTGTCCGATCTTGTGTTGCGAGCCACGCGTTAATGAGGGTGTTGCCGAATTTATCAGGGAGTGAGTCAGCTAAAAGCCCAGGTAGACCATGAAAAGTCTCCTTAGCTAATAATGGGAAGCTGTATCGCCGAGGGGATAGTGGCATAGCGACGGGGGAGATTTCCATGCCGCTGCCTTGAAATTTTTTCTCGTATTCGAAGGTGCATAGACCCTTTGGATCTTGGCTAATAGCTCCGATACTTCGTCCCCATAGCTTTATTTCTGCTAGATCACTCATGACTTTATTTTAAATTAGTCGTTCCATTCCCAGCTATCACTAGGGCTGCCACCTTGGTTTTGTTTGTTGCTGCGTGTGCCGGTGGCGCGGTGCCGTGTGTGATTTTCTTTTTTAAGTAAGGCGATCGGGCTATTGCTACTGTCGGGGATCAGCTGGGTGAAGTTCTCGAGGTGCCCGAGCGTTCTTAGGATGCGAATAAAGCTAGTAAGCTGAATAGATGAACCGTTTTCAAAGCGTTCTAGCGTGCGCTTTCCGACACCACTTTCTCGTGCTAGCTCGTTCTGTGTGATGTTGGCGTCGAGACGTGCTTGTCGGGACCTTTTGCCAAGATCTTTAATGATAGCTTCATCTGTTAATAAGGATTGATTCATTTTTTAATTCGTCACTAAACTATTGTTAATTGATTTAAAAGTTATTTAAGCGCTAATAGTGGCGAGTTGTAAAATATAAAATCTCAAACTAACGATCCATCATTATAGAAGTTAGACTTTATTTTCGGGCTAGATTAGCTGAGTAAGCTGTAGTGAAGGCTTTTTAGAACCCTGCGGTCTTCGAGCTAGCATGGACGGTCGATCGTAATGGCATATTTGCAAACCTCACTCGAATTGGTGCACTTTGATGTTCACTCCTCAATTTATATCCTTAAATATTACTGATACTCAATTTATCCTAGGGAACTGATATCA
>CAYNLE010000055.1:0-2271 GCA_964397975.1 uncultured Verrucomicrobiales bacterium
GGGAAAATAGCATTTGAGTTCGAGCCAAGAGCTGCGAAAAAAGGGGCTAAAAAGGGAGCCAAGAAAGCTGCAAAGAAAGCAGAATAATCTACTGATGAAATTTTCATATGGCCTCTAGTTTCTAGAGGCCATATTTGTATGATAGCGTAGAGTGGAGGATGCGATGGATTTGATGATCTGTAGCATATTTAATTTGTGGGGTCATACCAATGGTGTGACTTATTCATAAGTGAACTAAATAAGTTTTTCATTTTGATCTTTTGCATAGCTCGTAATTACTTCAAAAGAGGTCTGCCAAGTCATTGGCGAAAATTGATCACTTAAAAAATATGAGCAACACAAAAAAGTTAGGTATAGGTCTTGCAGGTTTCGGCACTGTAGGCACTGGAGTTTGGGAAACTTTTCAGAGAAATGCTCAGCTTATCTCTAACCGGAGCGATGTGGAGGTCGAGATTATGAAGATCGCGGTACGCGATATGACCAAGTCACGTGCAAGTGGCGTAGATACAGCTAAATTTACAACAGACTGGCAAGAGGTCGTCGCTGACCCTGCTGTTGATATTGTAGTTGAGCTGATTGGTGGCACTACGATTGCTTTTGACATCGTCGCAGCAGCCCTCCGTGCTAAGAAGCCAGTTGTTACAGGGAATAAAGCCCTCCTAGCTGAGCGCGGTCAGGAGCTCTTTACTTTATCTTTAGAAAATAATACGCCGATCCACTTTGAGGCGGCAGTAGCTGGCGGTATCCCTATTATTAAGACCGTTCAGGACTCTTTTGTCGGTAATCGTATTCAGTCTATGACTGGCATTATCAATGGAACTTCAAACTATATTTTAGAGCGTATGACCGATGCCGGTCTTGGCTATGAAGAAGCGCTTGGTGAAGCTCAGCAGCTAGGATATGCGGAAGCGGATCCTAGACTTGATGTTAATGGCTGGGATGCTGCTCATAAGGCGATCTTACTAGCAACGCTCTCATATGGATTTATCGTTGATTACAAGCAGGTATATGTTCGAGGAATTGAGCGTGTTAAGTCAATAGATGTAGAGTTTGCTAAGAGCTTAGGCTATGTAGTGAAACTTCTGTGTGTCGTGCATGAACATGATGATGGTGTTATTGAGATTCGCACGCAGCCATCCTTTATTTCTAAGGATCACATTCTATCGAGTGTGAATGGTGTCTTTAATGCTGTCGCTGTAAAAGGTGATGCAGCAGGTGAATCTTTATTCTACGGGCGTGGTGCTGGCTCAGGCCCAACAGCGTCGTCTGTGGTAGCTGATATTATAGAAGCGGCGCATAACTTAGGTCACGATGGCAGCCACCGTGGCTTCCTCCCTTATGAAAAGGTGGGGCAGCTTATGCCGATCGAAGATACAGCGACTCCTTACTACGTTCGCTTTGATGTTAAAGATGAGCCAGGTGTCGTTGCTAAGATAGCTACTGTGTTAGCAGATGCAGGTATTGGTATTTCAGGAACACATTCACCTGTTGACCCAGATAATCCAGATGCAGAATTTGCTGATATGGTGTTCCAACTCCACACCTGTAAGTTTGGTTTGCTTAAATCTACTTTAAAAGAGATCGAAAAGCTTAGCTGTGTGAACGAGCGTCCAGTTGTCTTTAGGATCGAAAGCCTATAATGATTTAGTAGTTGTATGGAATGGATGGATTTTTGATCTAATCCGCTTTACAGGTTTTTTAGCTAACAGAGCCATGGAAAACCCTCCCCCCGTGCCGAAGCAGCCTCCCGAGATAGAGGAGGGAAACCTTTACAAGGCTCCAGAGCAACCACCACAGTTACCTGCGTATAGTGCGGCACTGGGAGTAAACGCTGTGCATGGGAATGACCGGACTATGGGGATGTTGGTGCATTTACTAGGTTTACTGACAGGTTTCATCGGAGTTCTAATCATATGGTTGATAAAGAAGGATCAATCTAGATTTGTTGATTTTCACGGACGTGAGGCACTGAATTTTACGATCTCTATGCTGATCTATTCGATGTGCTTACTTGTATTTACTTTCGTGATTGCGATTGTGACGATGGGTTTAGGTATGTTTATTATACTACCTTTTTTCTTTTTGATGGCCATAGTTCCGTTAGTTTGTCAAATCATAGCCTGCGTAGCTGCTAATCAGGGTAAGTGGCACCGCTACCCCTTAATTATCCGGCTCATACCGGACCCTCGTTAGAGCTGGCCTTTGATATAAGTATTATTTACCGAGCTCACCATTAGACTTGTTGGGCTTGTTAGGTTGGCCGGCGTAGGA